>JAUIKB010001030.1 GCA_030430975.1 Polyangia bacterium | reverse complement strand
CTACGCGGAAGAGCGAGTTCGTACGGGCAAAGCCGCCAGCGTGAGTGCGGTCGTTCATGACGCCGTGGCGAAACAGAAGCTCGCTGCGCTGCGCGAGGCGATCGAAGTGGGGATCGCCGAGATCGACGCCGGGGAGTTTGAAGAGACCACTCCGGACAAGCTGGTGGCCGAAGCGTCACGGGATATCGGGCTGCCATAGGGCGGCTCGATGAATCGCCTTGTCCGCACTGGACGGGCGCGGCGAGACATCGCTGAAGCGCTTGCTTACTCGCGGAGGCGCTGGGGTGACCAGCAAGCAGTCGCGTATCGCGCGCTGATGGCTGCTGCATTTGAAACGATTGCCGCGGACCCGCGACGGGGGAGACCGCGTTTGGCGTCACATCCCGACGTGCTGCTGTTTCGAATTGCCCGCCCTGGTCAACCGGCGAGGCATGTCATCGTGTACCGCGTTCGTCCGCCCAACGTGATCGAAGTGCTTCGCGTCTTGCACGACGCGATGGATCTGAAGCAGCACCTCGGGTGATTCTGCACGTCGCTAACGCTCCACCATGCGCTTCAGCCTCATCCAACTGTGCCTACTCGCGCTGGCGTGCGCCGCCCTGGCGTTGAACGCTCCAGCGCTGCTGCACGGCAGCGCAGATACCGAAACCAACGTCGCTTCCGGCATCATCACCGATGCTCGGGCTGGCGGCCCGACCCGGCTGCGACGTTCGGCGCAGCTCCCAGCGGTCTGCCCGTGCATCTCCCAAACAGTGCTTACCTAAACCAGCAAGGTAGCGTGGTTTCTCGCCGCCCGTTCGCGCACAGGCAGCTCCGTGTCCTAAGGTTGCCACAACACATCAAGCACCAGTGACCCGTTCTCTCCGACCGCGCGTTGCGGAGCCGAGATAGTCTGACCCGACCGCTCTGCCAAGTCGAGCGTATCTCCCCGCCATAGGCCGTTCACTTGAGCGGCATTCGTCAACAGGGCCACGCGATCTTGACCGGCACCGAACACTGGCGAGAACCGTCCACCGGGAAGTATGAACGGCCCACCGGGAGCACCCGTAACATCAAGAAACTGAGTCGTTGCCGGCGAGGAATTACCTTCGTGATAATACCCCACAATAGACCCGTCCGCCGAAATGTGAACCCGCGACGTTGTCCCCGTCGGAGCCGCAAAAAGCTGCTGACCAGATGCGGAGCCAGAGAATAGAAACCCGTTTTCATCGAAAGCAAGCCCAACCCATTTGGCATCGTCCGCGCTAAAACCGACGGACTTGAAATCAGCCGACGTAGCAGACAACTTGTGTTCGGTTCGCGTCACGAACGAATACAGATACAGCCCATCCGATTTCCGGTAGTGAATGTACTTGCCACCTGGCGAGGCGCCGCCAGACCCGGTTATCGTCGTTGAAAAAACAGTCACAGGACTGGCCCCAGACACATCAAACACGGTCACCATATGGGAGCTGATCTGCGCCAGAAGTGGTCCATTCGCCTGAACTATTGGATCACCTGGGGGCAGCGACTGCATCGTGGACGCATCGGTAGCGCTCGCGCTCGCAACGAATGCGGCATATGTAGCGTGACCTGGTAGCGACCCCGGCTTCAGTTGCCGCACGAAAACCTTTGTCCCATCGCCAGTCCACTTAAGGATATTGACGAAGGCGTCGGAATCCACCGAAGCGACGAGGCGCGGCGTACTCGGCACGCCTGAGACGACGTCCACGACGTAAGCATTCACGCCGCCATCACCCACGTAGGCTAACGCCGTCGTCGCTGGATTCCACACCGCTTGCGTGCCCGCCGTGGCTGCTACACGGGGAACCGGGGGCGACGCGGTCACATCGATGATGGTGATTTCGGGGACGGCGATCGCCAGGTGGCGGGAGTCGTTCGCCCATCCGATCACCCGTCCCGGCAGGACCGTCGACGGGCTACTCAAGGTTCGGCCGTCGACGTTGATCAACTGCACTCCCTCAGGTCCGCTGCTGACGCGTCTGGTGAATGCAAATCGCTCTCCATTCGGCGCCCAGTAGACCTCCGCGGAAAAGTTGGCGATCAGCCGCGGGCTCTTTTCGTGAATGTCGGTCGTATCTAGGGCGTAGCTTTTTTGGTTGAAGCGGTAAGTCAACCAGTTGTGAAGGTTAGCGCCGCCGCCGGACCCACCAGTGCCCGCACCACCGCCGGACCCACCGCTCCCAGCCGCCCCCGCGGAGCCGCCCGCACCAGCGGACGCACCAGAACCACCAGAACCACCTACACCCGCGCTTCCACCGGACCCACCTGCACCCGACCCGCCGGAGCCTCCGCTAGCACTCGAACCGCCAGCGCCGCCGACCCCGGCAGCGCCTCCGCTAGCCGACCCAGCGGTACCACCCGAAGTTCCTCCACTCGCTCCGACGCCGCTGGCGCCAGCTCCCCCGGCTCCAGACGTGCCGCTTCCGCCGCTGCCTTCTGGAACGCACTGATTCCCGCTGGCGACCGTTCCTGGTCCGCAGCTCAAGCCGCTACCCGGATCGTCGTTGCCACAAGCAACGAACACCAACCCAATTGAGAGCGTCGTCAACGCTGAAGTAAGTACCCGCATCAAATCAGTATCCTCGATCTCGAGGTGGCTTGGTAGCATTGGGTGAACCTACACCCCCTAT
>JAUIKB010001029.1 GCA_030430975.1 Polyangia bacterium | reverse complement strand
CGCAGCGACCGGCGCCGCCCAGGCCGCCAGCTCGCAGCGTGCCGCCCCCGCGAGCCCGTAGCGCCTGGCCGCCGGACGCGATCGCGGTTCCCACCCAACCGTCGACCGCACCACCGGCCATCGGCAGTGCTTTGCCACCGATCAGCAATGCCGCCCCCGCGGTCGGAAGCGCCCTTCGACCTATCAGCAACGCGGCCCCGTCACCCAGCGCTCCTCCGCAAGCGGAACGCCCATCTTCGGGCACGCAGCCTGATTTCGACGGAGATATATCGCTAGGCATGGACAAGATCCCGACCCGCGGTTCTATCCCACCGAGCACCGCGCTGCTCGGTGCCGCTTCCTACACGCCACCGCCCGTTTCAAGCGCAGGCCCAAGCCTTCCCGGCGGCCCGTTCACCGGCAACCCGGCCGCCGCGGCTCCGCTCACGGCCGAGGACGTACCCAACTTCAAAGCGCGCGGCTCGAGGAAGCTGGTCTGGGTCGCCGCAGCCGTGGCTTTGATGGGCCTCGGCGGCGTGAGTTTGTTCTACGCGCTACAGCGCATCAACCAACCTGGCGCGCAACCTCAAGTTACAGCTGCGCTGACGCCACCGGCAAATGCGGCCACCGCGGCTGCTGCTCAGCCAGTAGCGGCTGACAACGGGTCACCCGCGCCCGCCGAATCCGGCACCGTGACGACAGGCGCCGAGCCCGAGGCGGCGCCTGAAAAGCCTGCTGGTAAATCTACGCGGATCGCTAACCGCAACGCGAAGAGCGTACCAGCAGCCAAGGCAGCGCCCCCCAAGCAGCCGCCCGCCGACCAACCCGAAGCGAACCCGACAGAAGCCCCACCGGAAGAAAAGCCAGAGGCGCCGCCGTTCAGCGTCTCTGCCGCGCAAAGCGCGCTCGCCTCCGCCTCTTCCGGCGCGCAGGCGTGCAAGAGTGCAGGCGGTCCGACCGGCAGCGGGCGCGTTACCGTCACGTTTGCGCCGAGCGGCCGCGCCACAAGCGCCAGCGTCTCGGGCGGAGACTTCGCGGGCAGCCGGGTCGGACGCTGCGTCGCATCGATGTTCAAGCGGTCGCGCGTCCCGGCGTTCAGCGGCGGCAACAAGACCGTCGCCAAGTCGTTTTACATCGCGCCCTAGCCGCGAATTAGATCGCCTTCAGCCGCGGCGTTTGACGGCGACTCGGCGGAAACTTCACGACTCGCCGACGCAGCTGCAGCAGCAAGCACGCAGCGTCACGCACCAACAGTGATTCGTGGCGAAGCGCGAGTTGCGAAACGCGATCCATCGTGCAGAGCGGCAGCAGCAACAGCAACACGGACACAGGCGCATCAGCACTGCTGGCGCAGAGCTCGATCACGACTTGTTTGGTGAGCCGCTCGGGCTTGCTCAGCACAACCGCCAGCGGATGCTCCGTCATCCAGGCTTCGTCGCGGCTCGGGTGCGCCAAGACGACTGCTGGCAACTCCAGGCCTGCGCGCATGCTGGCTTCGCGCCAAGACTGCACATCCCATCCGCTATCGCGCAAGCTGGCGCGCTGCGCTAGCAGCTTCGCGGCAAACGATGCCCAGATCTGGCGCGCACCGCCGTCGCCCAGGATGACATCGCGAAACAGTCTCAGCATGACCAAACCGCACAGCTTGTCGTCCCCCGCGGCGAACTGCCGATCGAGGCAGGCCGCAAAGTGACCGCCGACGGTGTCTAGGTCGGACCGCGACGCCACTTCGCGCAGCACGCGATACTCCGCCTCAACGTGAGGTGCCCGCCGCACGCCAGAACCCGGTCCGGCGTCGTAATTGGGTGGCGAGGAACTCGTCGTCATAGCGTTGCTTCAGTTAGGACAACCCGAATCAGCAGACGTTCCGTGGCTGCAAAAGATCTAGAAGAGGCCCGATATCCGTAGTTGTCCTCATTTCCGATGCACGTCCACGCGCCCATGTTCATACCAACGCCGGAGCGCTGTATTCCCTTACGCCCGAGCTCGAATCGGGTCGCACATGTGGGGTGAGGTAGCAGAGCGTTGGAGCGCCGATGCCCCAACGAGAAAACCCGGCGCGCAAGCACCGGGTCTGCCCTCAATTCCGTCCCCTACAACTAGTTGGGCGGATTCTGGTCGAGGCAACCGCAGCCGCACTCGTCCGAGAAGAACGTCTGGTTCGCCTGACACGCGAACTTGATCGTCTGGCACATCTGCGGGCTGGTGCCGACGTAGTGCTTGTTCGGATCGGCGTCGTGATCGCATTTTGCTTCGCAACCACAGCCGCAGTCATCCGAGAACGGCTGCTCGCCCTCTTCGCAGATGTACGTGATGCGCGTGCACATCTCCGTATCGGTTCCGATGTAGCGCTTGTTCGGATCGGCGTCGTGCTCGCACTGTTCGCATGACCACTTCGTCCACGTGCCGGATGCTTCACCGTCGTCGCCGGCGTGCCCGCGCAGGAACTTCTGGAAGTCGCACAGGCTCGCGTACGTCTTCGGATAGCTCGCCCACTCGGGTTGGCCGCAGACCTCTTCGTCGGTCTCCGGGCAGATCTTGGTGTTGAGATCTGCACACGTGCCGATGTTCACGCCACTGGTGGAACGGTCGAGCACGTCTACCCAGGCCTCGGCTTCGGCGAAATGGCCGGTGATCGGCGCAGGCTGCGACGC
>JAUIKB010001028.1 GCA_030430975.1 Polyangia bacterium | reverse complement strand
CCACGCAAAGACAACTTTCGGCCTGACCCGCTCCTAGAGCCCGGCGTTGCGGCTGTGGCAACAGACTACGCCGGCAGCGGGTATGACCGCGGTCACTTGGCGCCAGCGGATGACTTCACCCGCTCCGCCTTGGCGATGAGCGAGACGTTCTTTCTCTCCAACGTCGCGCCTCAGACGCCGTCACTCAATCGCGGCATGTGGCGTGACCTCGAAAAACTGGTCCGTGCCCAAGTGGAGACGGGTGGCACGGCATGGGTCGTCAGCGGCAATCTATTCCTCGGAGAGGAAGGCGTGCCGGTTCGACCGAACGAGTTCATCGGAGCCTCCCAAGTCGGCGTGCCTAGCCATTGTTACAAGGCCGTTCTGGTGCGCGACGAAGCCGGCGTGATGAGCGCATTCGGCTTCGTGCTGCCCAATGCGCATGACTCGTTTGGCGGACTGCTGGACTACGAGGTGAGCGTCGACGCTGTCGAGGCCATCACCGGCTACGATTTCTTTGCAGACCTCCCCAGCGAAACCGAAGCCTCGATCGAACGCGCAGATCGATACCTGTAACCGCGCCTAGTCGCGGTAAGCTCCCCCGCCATGCAGCTGTCGGATGCGGGGCTACTCAAGACGGACCTCTTTATCGGCGGGCGCTGGAGTCCGTCCAACGCGCGCTACGACGTCATCGATCCGGCAACTGGTCAAACGATTGCCGAAGTCGCACGCGCTACCGAAGAGTCCGTCGACGCCGCCGTGACCGCTGCACAGGTCGCACAGCGAAAGTGGCGCGATACAACGGCAACCCAGCGTCGCGACGCTCTGGCAGGACTAGCCGATGCGCTGCTAGCCCACGAGGCTGACTTGGCGGCGATTCTCACCGCCGAGCAGGGCAAACCGCTCGCCGAAGCAGCAGGCGAGATCCGCTACGCCGCCGGCTTCTTTCGCTGGTTTGCAGAGGAGGCCCGTCGGGTATACGGCGAGACGATTCCCGCGCATCGGCCGGACGCGCGCCTGCTGGTACAGCGCCAACCCGTCGGCGTTGGCGCCGCCATTACCCCGTGGAACTTTCCATCCGCCATGATCGCGCGCAAGCTCGCGCCCGCGATCGCAGCTGGCTGTGCACTCGTGCTCAAGCCGGCAGAAGACACACCACTATCGGCACTAGCGCTCGCGGAGCTGGTCGCCCGGGCCGACATCCCAAGCGGACTATTTAGCGTGGTGGCCGGGAATCGCGACGATGCGTCCAGGCTCGGCACGGCTCTGTGCCTTGACCCACGTATCCGAAAGCTCAGCTTCACCGGCTCAACCCGCGTTGGCAAACTGCTCCTCGAGCAGTGCGCCTCCACGGTCAAGCGCGTCAGCCTCGAACTAGGCGGTAACGCGCCGTTCATCGTGTTCGACGACGCCGACCTCGAAGCGGCCATAGATGGTGTAATGGTCTGCAAGTTCCGAAACTCTGGACAGACGTGCGTATCCGCAAACCGGATCTACGTTCAGGCCGGGGTATACGACGAATTCACGTCGCGCCTGCACGAACGCATCGACGCCCTGGTCGTAGGCCCCGGAGCCGATGCTGGCTCTACGATCGGTCCGCTGATCACGACCGCAGCGCTGAAGAAAGTGGAGCAGCACGTAACTGACGCCCGGAGCCAGGGCGCGAAACTCATCACCGGCGGAAAGCCGCATCAGCGCGGGGGCACGTTCTTCGTGCCCACCTTGTTGACCGATGTGCCGGACTCATCGCTCATGCACTCGGAGGAAACGTTCGGCCCGGCTGCCGGCTTGACCCCCTTCAATACCGAGGCGGAGGTCGTCCAGGCTGCTAACGACACACCTTACGGCCTGGCGGCGTACTTTTTCACGACCGACCTCGCGCGCTCCTGGCGGGTGTCGGAGAACCTTGAGTCCGGGATGGTCGGCGTGAACACCGGGCTGATATCGACGCCAGAAGCGCCGTTCGGCGGAGTCAAGGAGAGCGGCCTCGGCCGGGAGGGTTCACGCCACGGGCTCGATGAGTGGACGGATATAAAATACGTGTGCGTCGGCGGACTCGGCCAGTGACGGGGGTCCTCATGCCGCAGGACCCGCTCGAGGCGCCACTGGACGCCGGCGAGGTAAAGATCCGCTACGAAGACATCGACCAACACGGGCGAGCTAAGCTCGAGTCGCTGCCACTCGCGGTCGGGCAGGCGTGGCGGGCGTTCGCTCGACAGAACTCCGACCTGTTTCGCGCGACTCACAAGCAGGGTGTGCTGGCGATCCTCTCGCGTCTGACGGTCCAGAACTGCGACTCTACCGTGCCCGTCCATAAGCCCTGGCATGTCATGGCCAACATCGACTTCGCCTGTGAGCGAGACCCGCGCTCGCCACCCGGGCGCCTGTTTCTCAACTTTCGCACCGACGTGTTCGGCATCTCTGGGCGCACGAATGGATCGCCGCCGCTAAACGCAGGCGAGCGGGTCAAGGTGGGCCGTGTGTTCGCGGAACACATCTGGACGCGACCGTTCGCGACGGACGGCGAGCGGCGGGTTCGGTCGCTGCCGGGAGACGATGGCTGGAACTACATCCCCGAGGCCACGCATGTGTATCGGCCACCAGCCGCCAGCTGCGAGTTACCCGCCGGTGCGATCCCACTCGATGTACTCGAGCGC
>JAUIKB010000032.1 GCA_030430975.1 Polyangia bacterium | reverse complement strand
CGCCGCGATCTTGAAGTGAATCGAATCCGCCGACGTACAGTTCTTGCTCTTGTCGTTCTTGTCGTGGACGAATACGTCGTCGTATTGCGGGTCCGAGCTGCTGAGCGATTTCCACTCCGGACACCAGTGGTGAATGCAGATAACATTCTCCTCGCCGGCGACGAGGAGATAGGTGCCCATGAAGACGGGGTCCTGGGGGACGCAGCACCGACCGTGGCTGTTGCCTTCGCGACACACGTGCGGCGTGCTCTTGAAACTGCATTCGCTGTCCGATGTGCAGCCACCGCCCTCGTTATCGTGATCGGCCACCAGGTAGCGTTCGCCGACGTTGCGTGTGGTAGCCCATCCGTCCTTGTTGCAGGAGTTGTGCACGGTCAGGTAGCCAGTCTCGTCTTTCTGGTCCTCACAGCTCTCGGAGAGCTCTGAGTCGTAGAGGTCGTAGTAACCGGTTTCCTTGACCAGGATAGTCCCGCAGTCGGGTTGGCTGTCGTTCCCTAGGACGTAGATCTGGTCGTCTCCGCCGTCGCGGTTGTTGTACCCAGCCGGCGCCTTGTCATCGAAACAGAAGTCCATCGAGTTCGTCGCGAAGTCCGCGGGGCAGCCGGCTTGGTCGAAATTCTGGTTGACCTCCTCACAGGCAGGTGGAGGCGGCGGCTGGTCCTCAGGAGGGCATATCTCAGAGGCGCAGGGGTGGGCGACCCGGGGCGCGATTAACCCGGCCGTAAGGCAGGCTAGAGCGAGGGCTGATCGTTGATTCATCGGTGTTCTCCCGCCGCGCGACGTAACGCGTCAACGCAAACTTACTCTCGACTGAGATTCGATACAAATCGCGCTAGATTCGGGCACGGATTCCCCAGCTTCGACACGTTCTCCAGGCCGCGTTTGGCTTTTGCGCCGCCAACGGCCGAGCTGGCGCGCCGGTCGGCGTCATGTATGGTTCGGGCAGTGGTGCTCGTCTCCTACCTCCGCGCGGCTGTGCCATGGCTCGGCATTGCGCTGACCTGCGGCTGTGGAGGGCCGGGCGCGCCACAGCCCGAAGCTCCCAAGCCGAGCGTGGCACGGGAACTGGCGAAACCGATGTGCCGGGTGACGAAGTCGACTACGAAGCCGCTCGTAGTCGAGTGGCCGTCGGCCGAGCGTGCCGATCTCGAGGCCCGTGCCAGCGAGGGCACTGTGGTCGTGGCGTATCGGGGTTGCGAGTTCAAGATCCTTGCCGACTGTCGACCGGGTGAGGGGGCGTACTCCTACGTCGCTGTCTCGCCGATGAACGACCGGCTGCGTATCCGCAATCGAGACGAGCTGTATGCATCTGTTCCGATCGGTGCGGTCGGGCTTGAGGGTCGCCTGACGTCCGGTTCCGAGCTTCAAGTCGACATGACGATGGTCGGCAAGTTCCAGGCGTCCCGAAGGGCGTTTGGCCGCAACGAGCTGCGCGGCTCCTGCGCCGGTGCGACCCATGTCGTTGTTGGCATGACCGTGGGCGCGTTCGAGTTTGCGACTCAGCAGCAGCGCGAAGCTGCGGGGGGCGCCAAGGTGCTGGGTGTGGGGGCTGGCGCGGCAACACGACGCAGCCGCGAGGTTCTCAGCAGCGCAGGCAAGCGCGATCGGTGCGCCGCGGCGACCGACCGCGACACGACTCCGCCGGCGAATTGCCGCGCCGTGCTGCGCCTCGAGCTTGCCCGCGTGCAGGCTCACGTCGTGCCTGCCGCAGCGCCTGCTGCAGCGGCGCCGGCCGTCGTCGCGGGACCACCGCCGCCGCCGAGCGACGAATGTCCAGAAGACGCGGCGGTCGATGATATCCGGTGTACGCTAGACGATCCGGCGGCTGCGGTGCGTTGCCCGCCGGGAACGCTGTTCGACGGCGATCGGTGTGTGGAGTCGGGGGCGCCGCGGCCGCCGCCGGTTACCGGGCAGGCTACCGCCGAAGCCGAAGCCGAGTCGGAACTCAGCGAGTTCGCGCGCCGCTTCATTGTGACCGGCCGTCTTGCGGACGCGGTCAGTCTGCGCGCGCGTCTGGAGTTTGCTGACTGGATGTTGGGCAGAACCGCTCCTAAGTCTGAGGATTGGGCTCCTCGAGCTCAGCGGGTCGCGCGGCTGCTGCATGAATTGGAGGCGAGCCTCGAAGCGGACGTCAAGGCGTGCGGCAGCGATCGAGGCTGCGTTGCCAAACATCGGGGCGAACAAAAGGCTGCTCGCGCGCGCGCAGCCGCGCTGTGCAAGGGGCTGAAGGATCTCGGCTCCGTCACGTGCGACTAGCCGAGTAGCAGCAGCGTTCCAGGCAAAACTTTGCGAGCTGTGCCCCGCCCAGTCTTGAAAGAGGTATCCGTTCCCCGCGCAGGAGGTTACCAGAGCCTGACCTTTCGGCGGCGGTCCGTCGCTCCGCCTCGCCCGAGCGACGTGGTGGTTCAGACGGAGGCGATCGGTGTGAACTACGCGGACTGCGTCGTGCGCATGGGCTTGTACGCATCGGCGAAGAAGTACGTGGGTTGGCCGATCACCCCGGGGTTTGAGTTTGCTGGCAGGGTCATCGAGGTTGGCTCCGCCGTCGAGTCCGTGTCGGTGGGCGATCGAGTGTTTGGAGTGACGCGGTTCGGCGCCTACTCGACCCATGTCACCGTGCCCGAGGCGTACGTACGGCCGCTACCGGATGAGCTAACCGTGACTGAGGCCGCGGCGTTTCCGACGGTGCATCTGACAGCCTGGTTCGCGCTGCGCGAATTGGTGCGGCTGAGATCCGGACAGCGTGTGCTCATCCATTCAGCCGCTGGTGGCGTTGGCTCCGCCGCGGTTCAGATTGCTCGTCGCGCCGGCTGCGAGGTCACCGGCGTGGTGGGCAGTACGCACAAGGTGGCGCATGTGGAGGCGCTGGGCGCTGATCACGTGATCGACAAGTCGAACGGCGCGCTGTGGAACCAGGTCGAGACCTGCGCTCCGAATGGTTATCAGGTGGTATTGGACGCAAACGGTATCGCCACGCTAGACGAAAGCTACCGTCACTTGGCGCCGGGCGGGAGGCTGGTTGTTTACGGCTTTCACAGCATGCTGCCGCGCGGAACCGGGCGGCCCAGCTGGCCGAAGCTAGCGTGGGACTATCTGAGGACGCCGCGATTCAGTCCGCTCAACATGACGACCGAAAATCGCAGTGTCTTGGCTTTCAACCTGTCGTTCTTGTTCAGCGAACGCGAGCTGCTAGCGGAGGCGCTAAGCGAACTAACCGGTTGGCTCCGCGACGGGTCGCTGCGCGCCCCGGCGATCACGACCTTGCCGCTCGATGCCGTACAGGAGGCCCATCGCCGGCTCGAGACGGGTCAGACGGTCGGAAAGCTGGTGTTGATTCCGTAAGCCGGGTCAAAACCCTTCAGGAATGCGACCCTGCAGGAAGGTGATGGTGTTCGGTGCGTCGGGCATCGACCACGCGGCCTGTTTGGGGGTCGCGGGAGTTCCAGAGAGCAGGCCTTCGTCGGCGCGCCAGCCCGGAGACTTCCCAGGGTTCAGCGAGTGAAGCCCGCTCTGGATGGCCCCGATGATGTACGTATGTCCGGCGACGCGACAGTTGAGTCGGTCCGCGAGCGAACGCGCGAAGAGCTGTCCGGAGTTCGCGCCGAACGTCTCGCACGTTCGACTCCAGAACAGGCTGGATGGCGACAGGCGCGACGCAATGCGGTCGACGTGACCCGCGTGTTCGCTTCCGCGTTCCAGGGACGTCACGTCGAACGAGGCGCCATCGATCATCAGGCGACCCCACTTGCCGTGGCCCCAGAACTGCACCTCACGCAACGGCGTGTCGCCGCCAACGGTTGCGAGCCACTTGAGCGCGTCCGTCCAGTTGTCAACACCGCGTGACGCGTCGAGCCGTCCCAGCGCACTATACAGAGCCGCTCCGGCCCACCAGGCGCGGGATAGTCCGACCCGCCAGCCGCGTCCGCCGCAGGTTCGGTCGTAGATCATGACTCGCAAGCCGGACCCGTTCCGCGCGTTGCCGTTCATGTTGCCGTCGCTGCTCAAGGATATCGCTACTGCACCTGCTCGACGCACACGTTGTTGATGCAGGGATGCTCGTCACAACAATCGGCGCTCGTCGTACAGGTATCGTTCAGTTGACGACATTTCTCGGGCGGAGGCGGTGAGCAAACCAGCTTCCCCGTGCTGTCTGGGCGGCAGTCGCCGCCGCAGCACTCGCTGTCCACTGAGCACTCTTCGCCGTCTTCGCGACACGGTCGCGGCGCGTAGAACGCCGAGATGTTCTTCGACGCAGTGTTCTGTCCAGGAATCCAGTACGGCACCGCGCTCGGATCGGTGCCGGCCGCGACCCCCTTCTTGATCGCCGCTATCCAGATCTGCTGGCGCTGTGTGCCCCGCGTGCCTGCCGTGTCGTTGCCGTAATCGCGGCGGGAAAGAAAGGTCAGCCAGTAGTAGCCGCCCTCGTCAAACGGCGAGAAGTTGGGCTGGAAGTTGTCTGTGCTGCTCCCGTTGAGGGTGTCTAGCCGTACGACACCCGAGCCGTCTTTGACCATCGCGTAGAGCGCAGATTGTTTACCGTCGGGCAAGTCGCTGCGTGAGCCCGTTCCGTGCGCGAATGCGATCAGGTTTGAGTCAGGGGCCCACGTTGGGTAGCTGTCGGTTGCTCCGCCTTCGGGGCTGGAACTCAGGCTGGCTCCGGTATGGATGACGTTGAACGAACCGACCGAGTCCGGGCCCGCGACGTCCAAGATAGCGATGTCGCCGGCCGTGAGCTGGCCACCCCACGAGTCCGGATTTGCGATGTAGGCGATACGGGCGCCGTCCGGTGACCAAGACGGCTGCAGCCCAGCTGGCAGCGACCCGGTCACGGGTACCTCGGCGCCGCCGAATGGATCATAGAAACGCAGCTGCCGTGTCGTGGCGTTGCTGGCCTCGTAGGCGACGACGATGCGGTCTTCGGCGGGGTTCCACGAGGAATCCCACCAGCGTAGCGACGGCGGCGTGACCGACAGAGGGTATTCTGTAGGGGCCGGCGCGCTGGTTAGGTCTTTGGTGAGGTCAAACACGGCGCCGATGTTCTCGCCGCCGCCGAGTCGCCCGGCCATCCAGCGCCCGCTGGGCGAAACGGAATGGCAACCGACGCAGTTGTTGCCGTCAGTGCCCGACGGTGGCGTGGGCATGAACGTTTCAGCGGTGCCGCTGCCGTCGTTAATGCGCTGAATAAGTCCCGCTTGGATATCCCAGTAGTAAACAGAGCCTGTGATGGCGGCCCGCGCGAAGGTCACCTTGCGCGACGTCGCCGCCTCGACGGCATCGCCCGCAGCGGTGTCATAGCGGTCGATCTTGAACTCGGCTTGGTCGTCTGGATCCGTTTGAGCCAGTGCTTGCCAGGCGGCCTCTTGTACCAGCCACGACTTGTCGAACGTGCCCGTATGCTGAACGTAGGCCGTCAGCTGCATGTGGGGTTTCGATGCGGTGATGCGGAAGATGTCCCCGTCTGCACTGCGCATCCACTGAAGATTCGCTGGGAATACGTTCTGTGGCATCACGGCGCCGTCGAGCGGATAGACCAAATCTGCGGCGCGCGTTGGGTCGCTGACGAGCGCAGTGAACTTGGTTGCCGCGTCGGTTGGTGCTCCTCCGACGATCAGCGTGCGCTCCAGGTTGACGGTGATATCGGCCGACGCCTTTAGATTGGGATGCGTGGGCAGCGACACGGTCAACTTCGCTGCACCGCCGACCAGCCCGTTTGCGGTGAAGACGCCGGTGTTGATGTCCACGTCGCCGACCGCCAGCGGTTCCAGCACGAAGTCCGCTTTTGATGTCACCTCTTGTGTGGCGCCGCCCTGCATGACTGCAGATATGACGAACGACTGAGTGGGCTTCGACTCGTCCACGGACGTGAGCGTCGCTGCGGCGGGATCGATCTTGAGCGCGACGATCTCGCCCGGCGTCGCGTCGAAGAAGGTCGTCCCGCCTCCGCCCGACGAATCGGAGCCGCTGTCGGAACCGCTGTCGGCGTTGCCAGCGCCGCCCTGAGGATTGAGTGAGTTGCCGGCGCTCGTGTCCCCGGTGTCGCTGCAGGCGCCAGCGGCTAGCGAACAAATGAGGAGGGAGATTCCGAGGCTACCGATAGTCCGCGAAGGCTGCATGCCTTCAGTGTAGCGCGTGTGGCTGGCTAGAACGACCGCTTGAGCCAGCGGACGAACAGATCAGTACTGGCGGTGAGCGTGATGAACGGCGCCCGGGTGATCTCTTCCTGGACGACTGGGGCGGCGGCGGAGCCATTTGGGTTGACGAGCGCTCGATCGCCGACCTGAGGTCCGATGAGTTTGTCGGAGCTGTACCAGCGAACGCCAGCGCTGATGTCGAGAAACTGGATGGGATCGATCGACAAGCCGGCGTACACCGATGTCGTCGGCTGGCTCAGGCTGATGCCGAACATCGGTCGTGGCAGCAGCTGTTTCCAATGAAACAGGGTGTCATCCAGGTAGCGTCGTCCCCATACGTACATGCTGAACGACACCATGACGTCCATGTTGAGTTGCTCTTCAGTGCGGACGATTCGAGCCGTGTTGGTCGGGTCATCGGCGGTCGGGGCCCGACCGACAGCGAATCCGCGGGTGTTGCGGAAGGTGAGGGCGGGGCCGATCCCGACGTCGAATAGAATCGGCGCGAGGCTGTCGATGGGTTCCGCCTCTATCACCTCGGGCGTCGCCCCGCGCCGTCCGCGAGGCGTGCGCGTGACCTGCGGAACCAGTCGCTCTCCTTGGGCGATTCGGAACGTGGCTGACACCGGCGCGCTGGCGAGCAGCACCTGTGCCCGTTGGCTGCGCCGAACCACTTTGCGGACCGCTCGGCGTGCGGCACGCAGCTGGCGCTGCAGAACGCGAGCGGCCCGGCTGAGCTGGCGTGTGCGTTGGGCGCGGCGTGACCGCTTTTCGACGCGACGCAGGCGCCGGCGAGCTGTGCGCACCTCTTCGCGCGCCGCCTGAACCCCGGACTCGTCGGGTTGTTTGCCCGGCTTGGGCTTGGGCACGGCGGCCTGCGCCTGCTTGAGTCGTTGCTCGGCAGCGGTCAGCGCGGCTCGTGCTGATTCGATGTTCCCTGCCGCGTCGGCACCACTTCCGTGCTGAAAACGTTCAGCCTGCCGCAAGACGGTTTCCGCTTCGGCGACGATGTTCAGCCACACGGCTTGGCGCTGCTCGACCCGAGCGATGGCGGCACGCGCCGTGTCAGGGACGGATGGAGCGCACGCGCCGGGGCGGGGCAGGGCGTCTTGCTCGGCACGAGCTTCGCGCATCGTTCGTTCCAACAACGTTCGGCTCTTAGCGATCGCGGTGACCGCTTCATGAGCAGCGCCGATGGCGGAGCCGCTTGCGGCTGGTGCTGGGGCAGTGGCGTGCGCAGGTCGCGCGACGGCAGCTTGCGCGCTCGCCGGACCCAAATTGGTGCGGTACTCGTAGCAGAACGGGTTGACGCCGACGAAGCGAAGCTCAACCAGCAGGGGTCCGGCCTGCATCGCCGATCCCGAACGCTCAACGCGCGGTTTTACCCCGCCGTGATAGGTCAGCCGCACGTCAGCAGCTGCTGTAGCCGGTGCGGCTGTAGACCCTGCGCCTGTCGGCTTGGGCGACGGGGTCGGCTTGGGGCCCGACAACGAAGGCGCGCTGGCCGCCGAGGCGGGTGGCGACGGCGGCGTCGCCGGGGGCGTTTGGGCAGAGGCAGACGCGGCTATGAGCAGTAACCCAACGGTCGTTGCGGCGTGGTGCGGCCGGGTGCGTGTAGCGTACTTCATGGCGTGCACGACATCCCCATGAGACCAAACGCTTCGGGATCGACGCAGCCTAGCCCGAGGAAGGTGTCGTTGACGCCGCATTTCGCGTCGGGCCGGCAGCAGCCCGTCAGCGTCAGACCGATCCCCGGGATCATCTGGTCCGGACAGCTCTCGTCGGGCTCCCCCGCCTGGTCGCCTTCGATGCAGGTGTCGCCCAGCAAGCTAATCATCAGGCCGCATTGGTTGCCTTCGCTGCAGCACGGCATGGCGATGGCGGGTATCGATGCCATCGGACAATCGTCGACCATGCACTCGGGTTCGCTGCCGCCGCTGCCGCCGCTGCCGCCGCTACCGCCGCCGCCGCCCGCACCGCCGAATCCGGTGTCGGGGTCGCAGGTGTCCAGGCACCCGTCGACGTCTTTGCTCTGACAGATGCAGGTGTCGAAACAGGTTCGGCACTGATCGCAGTTTGGGAACACCGTGCAGTTTTCGTAACCCTTCGAGCACTGTTCGCACGGTCCGAACGCGAGACCCTGCGCGTCGCACGTCTGGATGCCGAACTGGGCGCCCGGACAGTCGCAAGTGCGCTGGGCACCTGGGGCACAAACGCCTTCGATGCTGAAGGGTTGAATCTCTTCTTCGCTGGTGCAGCCGGCGCCGATCAGTACAGCGACGACTAGCATCAGCGTGCCTCGCCCTAACTTCGACCATCGGCTGCGAGATGTCGCCCAACGGTTGTGTGTGTTCGCTACCGCCATGGCAGCCTCCGATCTGACGTCTACGGCGTTCGGGTCTTCAGGGTGTCGACCGCATGCACGGGAGCGTTGTCTCCCGCCATCAAGTGAGTGATGGCGCGGTACACCAAGCGCTGCTGCTCCAACATGGACTTACCGTCGAAATCGGGGCTAACTACCGAGATAGTGAAGTGCCCGCCAGCGCCTTGAACGTCCGCCTGGGCGTCGCTCAGCTTCGCTTCGATCGCGCTCTTCAACTCAGAACAAATTCGGTCCGCATCCGCCATCGCGCCAGCTATACCGCGGGGCTAGCGGGCTGCAAAGCGGTCTCCGCAGTTCTGGCGTAGTAATTGGATTTTGCTGGTCAGGTTATCGTGACCAGTTGCGTTAAAATGCTTACAGCCGGTTCGGCCCCAGCCAGGAAAATCCGCCATTCTGGCTGTCAACGTCATGCGACCACATGGTACGAATGTTGCTCGGTGGTGCCCACGTCCAGGACCGCCGCCGCGCTCCACCACATAGGGGCCGCTACGAGATGACATCATGATCAGAAAAAGCCTCTATCTCCCCGTCCGGCACACTTTGGCTCTGTCGATAGGGGTCGGAGCGCTCGTGGTCGCGCCGGTAGGATGTGGAAGAACCAACCTGTTCGGCCTGGGCGCTGGAGGGCCCGGTGGTGGATCCCCCGGCGGCGCCGCCGGGGTTGGCGCCAGCGGCGGTGTGGCTGGCGTGGCTGGCGTTGGCGGCTTTTCGGGAGGTGGCTTCGCTGGAGGCGGCTTCGCTGGAGGTGGTGTTGGCGGCGGTGGACCGTGCGAGACGGACCAGCAGTGCGCGGATAATGACGCCTGCACCACCGACCGCTGCGAGGCGGGTCGGTGCACCTACGCTGAGCGCGATGACGACGACGATGGGTGGATCGCCCTTGAGTGCGGTGGGGACGACTGCAATGACAAAAACCCGAACGTAACGCCGGTCTCAGAAGAAAACTGCACCGACGCCGCGGACAACGATTGCAACGGCGTCGCCGACTGCAATGACCCAGCTTGCGAGCTGGCCCCAGTGTGCGGTTGCGTTCCACAACCGGGCGGTGAGATCTGCGACAGCGGCCAGGACGAAGACTGTGACACGACGGTCGATTGCAACGATACCGACTGCGTCAATACAGAAATCTGCGGTTGCGCAGACTCCGAGGCTGGCGCTTGCTTTAACGGCTTCGACGACGATTGCGATGGCGTAACCGATTGTGACGACAGCGATTGTGCGTCGCTCGCTCAATGTCAGTGTCAGGCAGAGCCCGAGTTCTGCGCCGACGGCACAGATGACGATTGCGACCTCCTGATCGACTGTGCCGACCCGGATTGTGCGTTCGATTCCGCCTGCACATGCATTCCGCCCGGCATACCTGAGCTGTGTGGCGACAATCGGGACAACGACTGCGACGGCGAAGTCGACTGTGCTGACGGTGACTGCCGGCTGGATCCTGCCTGCGCCGAGTGCGTACCGGAGGTGTGCGATGACGGTGAGGACAACAACTGCAATGGAGTGATCGATTGCGCAGACCGAGAATGCCAATTCGATCCCGCGTGCGCACCCTCCCCGGAGATATGCAACAACAGTCTCGATGACGATGGAGACATGCTCGTCGACTGTGATGATCCGGATTGTGCAAACAACCCGCTATGCGTGATCAAGCAGACCAACTGCCTATCCCCTCGACTCATCGGTGGCTCCGGAAGCTACACCGGGGACACGACCGGAAACTCGGGGGACTACAAAGGCAGCTGCGGCGGCGACGCCGGAGAAGCCGTCTTTTACATCGTGTTAACCGAGCCCTCCCGGCTCCATATTGACACCGTAGGTACGAGTTTTGACTCGACGCTGTATGTTCGGCAGGGTTCCTGTGAATCTGGACGCGAACTCGGCTGTGACGACGACAGCGGTGGTTTTGAGTGGTCCGCGGCGCTCGATTTCACCATTCTCTACCCCGGGACTTACTTCATTTTTGTGGATGGTTTCACGGTCGACCCGCAGGGCGGCCCCAATGAAGGTCCGTTCATTCTAAACGTCGACCTAGAACCGAATCCGGCCGAGCGGTGCGACGACGGCATCGACAATGACGGTGATCGTTATGTGGATTGTGCTGACCCAGAGTGCGTTGACGCGCCGAACTGCAAGGACTGCAACGGCGGTCAACCACCGGGCCCTGAGTTCGGAATCGGCGCTTGTACCGATGGTCGCGACAACGACTGCGATGGCGTTGCTGACTGCGCCGACAGTGACTGCTCAGCCAGCGACTACTATGTGACCGAGTGTTGTAACGGTCAGGATCAGAACGGAAACCAGATTCCGGACGACTTCAACTGCGCCTGCGCGTCCGACGCTGACTGTGGAAACGGCGAGATCTGCTACGATCACACGGCGTTCGCCTGCGGGGCTCCTTGCACCAACTTCTTCGGTGACGTGTGTCCGTTCGTGGCGCCGGGTAGCACCTGTAGCCCGGCTACAGGTCAGTGCGAATTCTAGCTCTGAAACAGAGAAGCTGAGCGGCATCGATCAGCCGGCTCCTGCTAGGCCCATGCTCGTTAGGCGTTCAGCTAAGCTGCGAGTTCGCTGATCGAAAGGTCTGCCTTGCGTGCGCTTCTTGCGATGCGGGTGCGCAGCTTGTCTTTGGCACGAACTTCGAGTTGACGAGCGCGCTCTCGTGACACGCCCAGCTGTCGACCGAGTTCAGCAAGAGTGAGTTCGTCGCCTCGCTCGGCGAGCGAGCGATGCTTCACGATGAAACGCTCCCGCTCGTCTAGGGCGGCGAGTGCGGGGGTGACGAGCTCGCTCGCGTAGTCGCGAACCTGGCCTTGGGACATCTGCACTTCGGCGTCGATGCCGTGGAACTCCAGGCGCGTCGCGATCGACGCGCCGCTTTCGTCGTCGGGGATGTCGATGGAGACGTCAGTGCCGTCCAGCTGTCGCAGCATGTGGTCCAGAGTATTGCGCGTCACGCCCATGCGCTCGGCGAGCGCTTCCCGGACCAATTCGGCGTCGCCCAGCTGACTACTCAGCTTCGCGCGCTCTCGCCGTAGTTTGAAGAATACCTTCGTTCGCAGTGCTCCGGCCCCGGTGCGGACAATGCTCCAGGTGTCGAGGAGGTGGGAGATCATGCGAGCCCGAATCCAGTGGCTCGCATAGGTGTTCAGCCTCAGTTCGCGCTCCGGTTGGAAGCGGTCGATGGCCTGAAGCAAACCAAGGTTACCCTCAGCGACTAAATCCGACACCGGCGTGCCGTAGTGGCGAAACTTGATGGCGATCGCCAGGACCGTTTGCAGATGAGCTTCGACCAGCATCTGACGCGCCTTTTCGTCGCGGTGCGTGAGCCAGCGACTCGCGAGGTGCAGCTCCTCTTCACGTCCAAGCTTGGGTGCGCGGCGAGCCGCTTGTTCGTACCAATCTAAACTGGATCCCATGAGAGCCTCCCGCGAGTGTTTGCACAGGATATGTCCAGGACAAATGTTGTCAAGAGGCTTGGGTAGATGCCTCGCTTTCCTTGAGCGCCGTAATGGCGCCGTCCAGCTCGACCCAGGACACCGTCCGTGTCACCCCGCTCGCGACGACCCGCGTAGCGCCAGCTCCGCCCGCCCAAAGCGCAACACCGGTGGGCAGTGATCGCCGCAAATGCAGCAACCCGGCCTCGACAGATTCGATGTCAGCGGCCGTCGATATGGAGATCCCCACCGCGCTTACCTCCAGAGCCAGAGCGGCCTCGACGATCTGATCAGTCGGCGTGTCCACCCCCAGCAGTCTGGGCGAGACGCCGCTTCCGGCCATGTACAGCGCGGCCATTTCTAGGCCTAGGCCGTGGTTTTCTCCCGGCAGCGTCGTGAACAGTACGACCGGCGCGCCGACGTCCTCGTCGATCACCGAGTGCTGCAATCGGAGTTCCGTAGCCAGTATGGTGCTGAAAAGGTGCTCGTGACGCACCGCGAGCTTGCCTCGGCGCCACTCTGCGCCGACGCGTTCGACCGCGGGGCTGGCCACTTCCACGACAAACCTCTGGGGACCGAGCGCGTTCGCTAGGCTGCGGAGTTCGTTCGTCGTCGCGCCAGCGTCGTCGTCGAGGATGTGCGCGATGAGCCTGTCCACAGCGCCATCGGGGTTGACGGAGCTCTCCTCGACGTCCGGAACCACGCGGACGTTGGACTCGAGCTGCCGCTTTAGGGACATCGGGTCGGCTCGCACTGCGTCGCCGGCGCGATAGCCAACCTCCAACGCCCGCGCGATCAACCGGAGTCGCTCCACGTCGGCGTCGGAGTATACTCGCGCGCCGTTGGGCTTTCGCTCGGGGGAGGGGAAGCCGTACCGCCGTTCCCATACTCGAAGCTTGTCGGCCGAAACACCTGTCAAACGAGCGACCACGCGGATCGAGTACTTAGCTGTGCCGGTATCTCGACGCATGTCCATACTCCGTTGTCTTGGACAAAGCGCCGATCTGTCAAGGGTATTGAAGACACAGGCGCGAAAGTCGCGTAGAACGACCCCCGCACGAGGTTGTACGAAAGCTTGACAAGTGGTGGCCTGGCTCAACAATGATGCCACTCGGCCCTCTCATCCAACCGGAGTCAGATATGCGCATTCTTCTCGTCATGCCCACACCGTTTGAAAACGGTCGCCTTGGTCTAGAAAACGTCATCTGGCTCTCAGAGCCAGTGGCCCTGACGTCGATCGGCACGGCGGTTTCCGATGAGCACGAGGTCGAAATCATAGACCTGCGCCTCGAAACGGAGGACGCCCTGGCGAAGAAGCTGGAATCCTTTCGACCCGACTTGGTCGGCACGACGAGCATGACGACCGACGTCTACCAAGCCAAAGCGGTGTTGCGGATGACCCGGCAGATCTGTCCGGATGCGCTCACGGTGATCGGTGGCCACGCTCCCACTCTTCAGCCCCGAGAGTTTGACGATCCGTACATCGACGTCATCGCCCAGGGCGAGGGAGAGCTGACGTTCATAGAGCTCGTTGCACGGTGGGACGAGCAGCGGGCTTCGCAGAACCGCACGTTCGCCGGCATCGCCGGCACCTGCTACTTCGATGAGAACGGCACTCGGCAAGTCAACGCGAAGCGCAGCCAGGTTACGGTGCTCGACGAGTTGCCTCCGCCCAACCGTGACTTGATCAAGCACTATCAGGGACGCTACTTCTTCACCGTCGCGCGACCGATGGCGTCGATCTTCACGAGTCGCGGCTGCTCGTTCGACTGCAACTTTTGCGCGATATGGGAGTTCTATGAGCGCCGCACGCGCTTTCTATCCGCTGACAAGATCGTCGACCAGATGGAGGCGTGCGAAGAGGACTTCATCTTCCTGCTGGATGACAATTTCCTAACGAGTAAAAAACGGATTCTCGCCCTGTGCGATGAACTCGAGCGCCGAAACGTCAAAAAGTTCTGGATGACTCAGGGCCGGACCGACTTCGTCGCCGACAACCCGGACATTATCGCCCGTCTAGCGAAGAACGGGCTGATCGGTTTGCTCTGCGGCTTCGAGTCGAACGAGGACGACAACTTGGCGGCGCTACGCAAGCGGAATTCCTTCGACAAGAACTTGCGTGCCAATCAAATCCTCCGGGACAACGGTATCTTCGTGACCGGCATCTTCATGGTGCGTGCGGACTGGGAACGACACCAGTTCCAGCAGCTTTATGACTTCATCAACTCGCTTGAAATCGGCATTCCTCTCGTCACGATCCTAACGCCCCTGCCCGGAACGCAGCTGTACAAGGCGTATCAGGACCAGCTGCTGACCAATGACTTTCGGCTATATGATTTGCTCCATGCGGTTTTGCCGACCAAGCTGCCGCGCGCTG
>JAUIKB010001027.1 GCA_030430975.1 Polyangia bacterium | reverse complement strand
CGGTCCGCCGGTGGCCGCGCTCAAAACCATCGTCTGGCCGGAGCAAACTGGAGGCACGATGACTACCGGCAAGATCGCGGACGTGCCGTCGCTGCGTCTCGGTGACCTTCCAGCGACGGTCTACGCGCGGGCCTTGTTCGTCGACAACGACCGCGTGATCGGTACGGACTCGATCAGTTGGGGGACCTGGCTCGGTGGCATCGACCTCAGTGGTGGCTTACGCGAGAACGTCGACCTGACCGCGATCACGCTGACCACCGGCAGCGGCGAGAGCGAGGTCATGCCGATGACGCTTGCGGGTTCAAACGGCCCTCTCCAGCGGCGTGACTCCCTCGGATGACGGCCAAGGTCCGCTAGCATTCTCGGCAGTTCGAACGAACATGCCAGGTGAAATGGTGCCGATCTCTGGGTTCGGCAGTGCCGGATGCGTCGACATCACCGGGGGTCCCGAGGTGATCACCGGGCTGGTGGTCGGTGATGGTACGTTCTACGTCGCCACCGCGCTGGACGACTTCAACGTGGAGGCGTTCTCGGCCGGCAGTCTGACGAGCGCGGTTTTCGCTGGTCAAAGTGCCGTTCTCAATGACGAGGTGACGTTCGCGCCGACCCAGTACGCTGCCACCGTCCAGGCGCCGCTGCGCACGGTCGTACCGGGGTCCCCGCCAATAGTCGGGTATTCGTGCCCGTCTAACTGATCGGCGGCAGGCGGTCCGGGGTGCGTTTGGCTTGCAGTCTCGAGCGCGAGCTGGAAGGCTTCATGCGATGCGTGGGCTAGGTAGTCAGTCGTCGAGCAGCGGTGTCGATGGGCTCAGGTGGTCGGCGGCCAGGTGGGTCGCGGTTCTGTGCGTGTTCAGCTCTGCTGGCTGTGCGGGTTCGCTGCGTGCCGCCTCAGAGTTCGATGGCGAGTCCGCTCATCAGCGAGTGCAGCCGGAACAGGTATCTGAGATCGCCGGTTTGCCCTACGAGCACGAGGTTCTCGGCGAAGCGACGACGCACTGTGACCTGATCGAAGGGACGCGAACCCTCCAAAAGGAATGGCTGAGCGACGTGGATTGTTCGGTAACGCGTCTGACCCGTGCACTAAAAGAACGCGCTTCGTGGGTGGGCGCGGACAAGTTGGTCGGTAAAGTCTGTCACTCACGCCCGCCGACGGCGGATGACGGGCCCCGAACGACGCGGATCTGGTGCCGCGCCACGCTCGCGCGCGCCTCCGACGATGCTTCGTGGCGTGGCGACCGAGACGTCCTCGCCGATGAAACCCCGTGGCACAGCGCCTCGGAGGGATGGCGCGTCCGTGTCCGTTTCACGCCGTCCAAGAAAGTAGCGTGGCGCCCGGCGCGCCGCCCCGACTTGGTTAACGAGGTCGCGGTCATGCCGCTGAGCCACATTCGGATCGGTGATGTTGTCACTCACTGCGATCGCGGATGTTCAGAGGCCGCGGTCCGCGCTGGCGTTCGCGAAGCAGCCGGTCGGATGGGAGCGCACTCGGTCGTCGAAGTCCATTGCACGGCCCGTGGCGAAGGCTTCGAATGTACCGGGATCGCTGCGTCTTATCAGATCGATCCCGAGCTGGACCCGAGCGCCGGATAGCGGCGCGTGGCGGATGGCGGCGGAGCGGACGACCAACCGTCGAAGCGTCACGCAGACATACCGACGCAGCCGTCCGGCGGCGCGGGACGCACCGAACCGCTGGGCCTGGCGGGCACGCAGCCGCTTACAGTAGCGCTCGATGCGACGGTGCCGGCGTTTCGAACCACGCCGCACGCCCAGCCCGATGCGGCCATGCTGCCGCCATTTGGGCCCTATTCGCGCGTCGAGGTACTAGATGACCAAGGCGCCGTCGGCCTGGTAGCGCGCGGCTACAACGAGTCGATCGGACGTCACGAGCTGCTCAAGTTCCTTCGAGACGAATGGTCAAGTGACGCCGAATTCGTCCGACAGTTCGAGCGCGAGGGGAAGGTCCTGGCGTTGCTGTCGCACCCCAACGTAGTGCAGGTGTTCGCGACCTACCAGGCGGGTGAACGCGCGTGCCTGGCGATGGAGTTTCTCCACGGCGCGTCGCTGGCTCAGGCCGCCGAGCGTTCGGGGGGATGGTTGGCTCCTTCGGTGGCCGTGCCGCTGTTTCTCGATGCCGCGCGCGGCTTGGCCGCCGCCCATGACGTCGGTTTGTTGCATCGCGACATCAAGCCCGACAACTTGTTTGTAGTTCCGCCTGGCCGCGGTCGCGCGGGAGGGCTGAAGCTCATCGATTTCGGTTTGGCATCGGCGATGCGCCATTCGGGTCAGGGGCCGAAGCTGACATCGGACGTGTCAGGCGGCACGCCGCTGTTCATGGCGCCCGAGCTGTGGCGGGGCGAAACCGCCAGCGTAAGCGCCGACCTGTACGCGCTCGGTATGACGATGTTCAACGTGCTGACGGGCGAGTTTCCGATGCCCACCGCCAGCGTGGCCGAACTGCGTGCCGCCGTGCTCGGTAGGGGGCCGCTGCGGGCGCCGCGCGAGCTACGCCCCGACCTTCCCCCCGCGCTGGATCGGCTGATCACGCGGCTGCTTGCCAAGGATCCGGACCAGCGACCCCCGGACGCCGACCAGGTCGTCGACGAACTCACCGCGATCGCCGCCAAGTTGCGGAGGGTGACGG
>JAUIKB010001026.1 GCA_030430975.1 Polyangia bacterium | reverse complement strand
GCCGTTACCACTGACTCGCGCTGGCAGCTGTACCGGCTGCTCAGTGATCCGACGCGCCTCAGGCTGTTGGCGCTGGCGGCGAGCGAGGAACTCTCCGTCGGTGAGCTCGCGGAGCTGCTATCGGAGTCGCAGCCGACGGTTTCGCGCCACGCTAGCCCGTTGCGCAAGGCGGGGCTCCTCACCGATCGGAAGCAGGGCACACGCACGCTGGTGAAGCTGTCGCGGTCGATCGAGACGGACGCCGTGGTTGCGGACGCGTTGCGTACCGGGCGGCGGCTGTGCGTGGCGGACGGCAGCCTAGCGCGCGTCGCCGAGGTTGTGGCGCGACGCGACGCGAGCGCTCGGGAGTTCTTCGCCAAACCGAAACCCCGTGAACTCACGTTGCCGTCGGAGCTGCCCGCGTATCTCTCCGCGTTCGCGCCGCTTGTCGCGAAACGTCAGCTGGCGGTGGATGTCGGCACCGGCGACGGCGCGTTCTTGGAAATCCTGGCACCGGTGTTCGAACGGGTGATCGGCGTCGATCGCAGTGAGGCGCAGCTCGATCTGGCGCGCGCGCGATTGCACACTCGTGGCTACGACCACGTCGAGCTGATCGCGGATCAAGTCGACAGCGCCGAGCTGCAGAAGCTGATCGGCGGCGGGGCCGACCTCGTGGTCGCGGCGCGAGTCCTGCACCACGCTCCGCTGCCTCGCGACGCGATGCGTGCGCTCGTCCAGCTGGCGCGTCCGGGCGGACATGTGCTGATCATCGACTACGACAAGCACGACAACGAGCAGTTCAGCGACGCTCAAGCCGACGTCTGGCTCGGATTTGAGGCGAGCGAGTTGCATGATTTCGCCAGAGCCGCACAGCTCGAGGACGTATCGATTTCGACGCTTGCGCCGGGACTCGCGGGGTCGGCGGTGGATGCTTCGCTGCCTTGGCTGAGCCTCATCGGGCGGCGACCAGATGTGACTAACTAAATTTCAATCCAATAAATAAGACTAAGAGGCGGCTGCCGGCCGTCCGCATCAAGAGAAAGCGAACGATATGACACAAAGTGTACCTGTAGGAACCGACACCAAGGCCAGCGGCCCCGATTACGCCATCAAAGACATCGGCCTCGCCGAGTGGGGACGCAAAGAGATTGCCGTCGCCGAGCACGAGATGCCCGGTCTGATGGCCACGCGCGCAAAGTACGGCCCTGACAAGCCGCTCAAGGGCGCCCGCATCGCCGGCTCGCTCCACATGACCATTCAGACCGCCGTGCTGATCGAGACGCTCAAAGAGCTCGGCGGCGACGTGCGGTGGTGCTCGTGCAATATCTTCTCGACTCAGGATCACGCTGCGGCGGCCATCGCGGAGTCCGGTACACCGGTGTTCGCGTTCAAGGGCGAGACGCTTGAAGAGTACTGGGACTTCACGCTGCGCATGCTGACGTGGCCGGGTGGCAAGGGACCGCAGATCATCGTCGACGACGGTGGGGACGCGACGCTACTCATCCATCGCGGCTACTACGCCGAGAAGGACCCGTCGATCTTGGACGAGCCGACGGATAACGAAGAGTTGCAGTGCATCAACAAGGTGCTCAAGCGCGTTCAGAAGCAGAACCCGAAGCACTGGCACGGCGTGGTGTCCGAGTTGATCGGCGTCTCCGAAGAGACGACAACCGGCGTGCACCGCCTTTATCAGATGCAGGAAAAGGGCGAGCTGTTGATCCCGTGCATCAACGTCAACGACTCCGTAACGAAGAGCAAGTTCGACAACGTCTATGGCTGTCGCGAATCGCTCGTCGATGGCATCAAGCGCGCCACCGACGTGATGATCTCCGGCAAGACGGCGATGGTCTGCGGATTCGGCGACGTCGGCAAGGGTTCAGCCGAGGCGCTCGCGAGTCATCGCGCGCAGGTGTTCGTCGCCGAGATCGACCCGATCTGTGCGCTGCAGGCGTGCATGGCCGGTTACAAGGTCACGACCGTCGAAGACTCGCTCGGTGAGGTCGACCTGTACGTTACGACGACGGGCAACAAGGACATCATCCGCATCGAGCACATGGAGAAGATGCGCGACCAGGCGATCATCTGCAACATCGGTCACTTCGACAACGAGATCCAAGTCGCCAAGCTCAAGGCCTTCCCGGGCGTCAAGCACACCAACATCAAGCCACAGGTGGACATGTTCACGTTCCCCGACGGTCACTCGGTTTACTTGCTCGCAGAAGGCCGCCTCGTGAACCTCGGCTGCGCTACAGGGCACCCGAGCTTCGTGATGAGCAACTCGTTCACCAACCAGACGCTGGCGCAGATCGACCTGTGGAAGAACAAGCGCGACGTCGGTGTCTACGTTCTCGACAAGAAGCTCGACGAAGAGGTTGCGCGTCTGCACCTCGAGAAGCTGGGAGCCAAGCTCACCAAGCTCACCAAGGAGCAGGCGGACTACATCGGTGTCCCGGTCGAGGGCCCGTACAAGCCCGATCACTACCGCTACTAGTTTGCGGGGCGCTCCTCAGCGCTCATGCAGGAATAAAGCCCAGCGACTCGACGTCGCTGGGCTTTTTCTTTGGGATCGGTCGGCGTTGCCGATCGTGGCTATTCGTCGCCCTGACCATCGAGCACGAAGTCGACGACCGGCCACTCGGACTTGACGGTGAAGCCGGATGGCG
>JAUIKB010001025.1 GCA_030430975.1 Polyangia bacterium | reverse complement strand
AGCAGGGGTCCACCGTGAACGCGATTCTGATTATGCTTGCCGCGCTTCACCTCGAGTCGACGGCTCCCGATGAACAGGCCGTAGTACACGTTGTAGCGACCCGGCGTGAAGTTGGGTTCGAGTGTGAACTCATGCACATCGCACACAAAATCCCCAGGTTTCAGCAGATGAAGGGGGTACCTGTCCTCGAGCGTGTCGTGATCCCCGTTGTACCGGCGCTGAAAACCATCGATGTGGACGAAGGTGCGCCATTTCCCGGATATCGGCTTCTTCACCTCGTAGTACAGCTTGAACTGATAGCGCTTGCCGGGAGTTACAGACTTTGCAAACTCGCCGTCGAGCGTCGTGACCGACCAGCCTAAGTGCAGCAACTGGTCCGAGAACAGCGCATCGACGGGGTGCTGCGGCTGCGGGCGCTCATCGAGGATCCATGCCGCGAAGGGGTTTTGTTGAGCAGCATCCCCCAGTTTGTTCGAAACCAATAGGATTTCGCTGCTTCGCGCGTCGAGGACCGGCAGGTTGGCCGATGGCGTCACACGCTTGCGATGGAGCGAGTTGAGGCGAGGCAGATCGGTCGACTTGACGACTAGCCAGCGGCGCTCAGCCGGTACGGCCATCATCCACGAAAACGCCGACGTCACGTTGCTGAAGTTCTCCACCTGCCGGCGCGCGTAGTACGTCGCCGCACCCGTATTTTCACCGACAACGCCCAGGGGTTCGGCGTCCGACGACAGCCGCTGATAGGCGTCAAACGCCTCTTTCGGCGATAGTTGGGCCGCCAGCGCAGGGTAATACCCGAGGCTCATGACCATCCCGAACGCCGCGATCGAGAGCCCCGCAGCGGCGGCGCGGCTCACCGGTACGCGCAGCAACACCCACCGCGTCAGGTCCCTAACGGCGAACGCGACCAGCGGCGCCGCCAGCACGACAACGGGAAGCACCCAGAAACCATGGTTGGCAACTCGACGCGCCACAGCATTGAGGGATTCGAGCTGACGGATGTGCAGGTGCTTTTGGCTGAGCCAAGTGAGGGCGTACAATCCGACCAACGCGGCCTCGGTAACGAGTAGTCCGAAGAACAGATTCCCGGAAAACACGCGCTTTAGCCCAGCGACGTAGCGCTTGTAGTCACCCAGTGTGTTGCCTACCCGACGGCCGTCCGGATCGAACGCAAACAGGACGAACAAGGCGGTCGAGGCGAACGTGCCGTACTTCACCCAGCGTGTCGCAGCCTTCTTGTAAGTGTCGGGGAACGACACACCGTCGATGGCGTAGCCAGCGAAGCCGCGGTCCGGGAACGACTTGAAATCGAAGTAGAACACAAACGCCAAAGCGGCGACGACGAGGGCCGCGGCGCGGGGTATCGCTCCCGACCTTTCGTAGTCACGCAGAGCGAGTGCAACCGCCGCGGCAAGTCCGGCAACGCCGGCGAAGGGCAGCAGCTGCACCGTGGGGGCCATCATGGCGTGCACCGCGACGCCGACGATACACACAACCGCCACGGTCAGGCGGGCTCCCGCCTCCTGGCTGTGGGCCTTGGACGGTGTGCCGAGTATTTGCGCGAGCGCGACCGGTATCACAGCGCTCCACGGGAGCAGCCCATGGCCGAGATAGCGAATCATATAGTCGTGGGTTGGGAACTTGCGCGGTACGTCGGATGCGGCGCCGATCGCCGGCGAGTAGACAGAGGCGTCGACGTGAGCAAGCGCTCGGCTGCCGATCCAGAGCGCCGCCACGCCCAGGCAAAGCGCGCACAGACCGACGACTTCGCCCAGCCGATCGCGCTCGATTCGACCGAGTGAAATGAGCCACCCAAGCCCCACGCCAAGACAGGGAATCGCCACGCCGATGAGCGCTCCGCGCGCTGCATAGCCGCACCCCACCCCGGCCACCCCGACCAGGATCCAGACTCCGCGGCTTAGTCGACCAGCCAAACTCCTGTCGAACACGCCGATACACAGACCGGCGACCGCCGCTGCGACGCTCGCCATGGTAACGATGTCTCCCAACATCGTTCGAGCCTGCAGGAAGTAGATCGGCGTTGTCGCCAGCACCACCAAGGCCAGCGCACCCGCGGACCGGTCGACCAGGCGCGCCAACATACCGTAGACAGCGGCGGCGCCCACCAGTGCCCAAAGAGCCAGAGGCAAACGACCCGCCCACTCATGCAGTCCGAACAATTTGAAGCCCAAGGCGATCGACTGGAATGGCAGTTGGCCGCGCGCGAGCTCTCCGAGCGTGGGAACTGCATTGTTGGCGCCGTCAACGGTGAGGTGCGTCGCGCCGAGCAGGGCAACGCCGATTCGCCGGGACAGGTCGGCCACTCGGAGTTCGTAGGGGTCCCAGATGCCTGCATGAGCGATCGGCCCCAGGACGCTCGCGAGTAGAACGCCTAGCCCCACCGGGATCAGCCAGCGGTGGCTGCGGGCGCTGCGGTTCGGCGCCCGGGGGTCCGGCGGCGACTGGGGGCTGGCCGGCTTGGAGTCCGTCATCGAATCGGGCGGACCTTATCAGATTGTCCGTTTGAAAGGCTGCACTGGCTGATAGGCGCGCTACCCCCTATGCTCCGCCGCGTGCGCTTTGGTACCGTCACGCTCTTTGGGCGCTCAAACGTAGGCAAGTCGACCTTCCTGAACGCTGTGCTG
>JAUIKB010001024.1 GCA_030430975.1 Polyangia bacterium | reverse complement strand
TACATGCTGTGTTGCATGTGTGTGGCTCTCACAGCGTTCAGGAGGCAGATAAAGATGACAAATCCGACCGTTTCAATCTTGGCACTGGGAATCGCAGCTGTGGCTCTGACGGCATGTGGGAGCGACGGCGCAGGCGCAGGTGATGGCTCTGGGGGAACGGCCGGTAGGGGCGCCGTTGGCACGGGCGCGACCGGCAACATGCCGGGCGTTGGCGGCGGGACCGGCAACATGCCGGGCGTGGGTGGAGGCACGGGCAACATGCCCGGCGTTGGCGGCGGAACCGGGAATATGCCCGGGGTCGGCGGCGGCACCGGCATGTGTACCGAGAACGGCTTCGGGTATTCGGCGACCAAGCTCAGCATCAACATCTCGTGGGCCGGCAACATTGGCCTCCAGAGCGGCAGCGGCATCATGAACGTGTGGACGCTGTCAAAGCTCAACTTCGACGGAACGACCAACGTCACCGGTGAGGTCAAGCCATGTGGGAGCTCGATTCCGCCGTTTGAAAAAACACCTATCGCCGGCGGGGGCAAGGTCCAGACGGTCATTCCCGACGCGGTCTGGGATTCACCCGGTATGCCGACCTTTCAGGCGATGGGGACGATCTCCGACTTCGGTCCCAATGCGCAGATCATGATGCAGCCGGTCACGTCGCTGGTCGGCCTATCGATGGCCAATCCCGCGGCGGATCCGTGGCCATCCGACTGGAAGCAGATCCAGGCGGTTGACCCGGAGGGCAACGGCGCCCCGGGCATCGTGGCCAATCCCCGTACCGACGGAGAGTTCGGCGCGCCCCCCACAAGCATCGCGCAGAACAAGTTTGCCGACCAGCTGGGGCTCGTGACGCGCACCGAGTTCCAGCTCACGGGCACGCGGACGAGCTGCACGTCCGCGTCCGGGAGCGTCAACGTGAGCAAACTGGATAGCCACGTCGTGTATTGCCATATCCAAGGGGGTGGCGACTGCACGGATGGTGAGGTCGGCTTCATCGATGGCAATCAGCCGCAGTTCATGATCTCGGGTGCGACCTACGAAATGCAGCAGGTGGGCACGCCGAACGATCCGAACTGGCCGAGCTGCGCCGACGTGCGAGCTGCGCTGCCCTAGCGTCCGCCCGGCGGCGACGCGGTAGACCCCGGCGGCCATGGTCGCTGGGGTCATGCTATTTCGGAGGGTTCTGGCTGGACGTTGCGATACGCAGGCGTCACGGCTACGAGCGCCCCGTGGGAGCACTCCAGGGCAATCTTAGTTTTAGTCGGTTCTTTGTACAGGGCGAGCTGCCCGACAATCACCAAACGAAGTTCTTGCGCAACGCGCGTGCGGCGGTCTTTCAGCAGCTGTCCCACGACGACGAGAGCGACGCGAGTGTCGGCTGGTGCGCGCCAGGTGACTTGCTCGATCTCGAGCTCACCCGAGACAAGCTGTTTGTGGATAGCTACATGCGTCTGGGACTCCGCACCGACCGCTGGCGCATTCCCAAGCCGGTGTACGACAACGAATTTCGCTTGGCGGCCGAAGAGGTCCTAGCGAAGAGTGGGCGTGAGCGCCTGAGCAAGACTCAACGTGATGAGGTGAGTTTCTGGGTAAAAAAACGCTTGCGGAAAAAGGTGCTCCCGTCCATGAAGTCGATCGACTTGGTGTGGAATACCGAAACGGGCGTTCTGCTCTTCTGGAACCAGTCGGCTCGCACGCTGGAAGACTTCATGGCTCGCTTCGAGCATTCGTTCGGGATGCAGCTGCTGCCCGACTGTCCGTTCGTCGCCGCTACCAAGCTCGGCCTAGATGATCAGCGGCTCGAGGCGCTCAACGGCGTCGGCGAGAGTTGGTTTGGCGTGGGGCGTCCGCGCATTGCATTGGCGGTGGATTGATGGACCTCGTCGACCGTATCGAAACAACGCGATTTCTCGGTAGCGAGTTCCTGGTTTGGCTCTGGTTCAAGACCGACCTGTTCGAGGGTCATCTGGATGTAGATGGCGTTGGCGCGTGTGACGTCTGGCTTGACGCGCCGCTGGATTTGGCGCCGTTGGCCGATCAGAACGAGCGGGTGTCGATCAAGGGCGTGCTGCCGACCAGCAGCAAAGAAGCCACCGAGGCGCTGCGCCGCGGCAAAGTGCCGACCAAGGTGCGGATCGTGATCGCTCAGGGCACTTCGGAGTACAGCGCGATGTTTAACGCAGCGACGTTCGCGCTTTCTTCAGTGAAGCTTCCCGCTGTACTCAGCGAGACGGAGTACGAGGCGGATGAGATGTTCATCGAGCGCATGCGGTTGATCGACGAGCTGTACGAGCTAGTCGAGGGCCTGTACCGCGAATTTCTGCAGATGAGGCTCAAGCCTGTGTGGTTCGCGACGCTCGTTCCGGCGATCCAGGGTTGGATCAAAGGTAAGTCGGATTTCTCGGAGAAGGACTATAAAGCCGCGCTAAAGAAGGCGCGCGCGTAGGCGCGGCCAGCGAACTCGCCGAGATAGCGGTTTAGCGCCATACTCTTTCTACGCGCCAGTTGATGCGCGCTCAGGAGATATGAATGAAACTCGTTACTTATTTTAGTGTAATGGCTTTGGCGTTAGGCACCGCAGCGTGTTCTTCCGATGACGATGGCGGTGGAGGCGGCTCTGCCGGCAGCGGCGGATCGAGTTCTGGAGGTTCC
>JAUIKB010001023.1 GCA_030430975.1 Polyangia bacterium | reverse complement strand
GCGGCGGCCACCGTGAACTGGGAACCGGTAACCTGCATACCATCGCCAGAATCCCCAGCGAATCGGACAATGGCGCTGTCGATCTCACTAGGCGCCGTGGATTTGGGCGCTGCGGCCTCGGTGGATGCTGTCATTGCCTCACGTTCCTGCGTTTCGACGCCACTGGGACAAGTGTTGGATGCTCGGTCACGTGCATCAAGTGCAGCCCACCGTCAACCGCTGCGCGTCATCCGGCGGGCACGTGGCGCTTCAGCATGTCGCCAAGTCGAGGGGCTGCTGCTTCGACGTGCTTTTTGGCTGTCGGTCGCAATTTGGAGTAAGTCTTTTTGATCATTGCGCTTTTTGCATTTTCGGCGCGTTTGTCGGTCACGGCTAGCAGCGCGTCGGCGACGCGCCCGCTGTTGGCCACCAGGTGGCTCGAGGGGTCCGCGCCCTTTTCGATCGCCTCTTCGTAGACGGGTTCGATCCCAGCGATGAAGTCGTCGAGCAGGTGGTCGACAACCTGACGGACGAAGCCGGGCCGGATGCCCTTCACCATCTTGTAGGCTCCTTTGATCGCGACACCACTCAACCCACTCTTATCCGCCACTTCGGCGTCTAAGACCTTGCACGCGTCGTCGATCACGCGGTCCCGTGTCTCTTGGTCGCCCAGCCGTTCTGCAAGTTTGCCCACGTCACTTTTCCTCGCCTGAATAAGGTGACGGCAGCCGCCGCCCGGTGGCGTGGTTATCATTCTTCGGTCCGAAGTCAACGTTTCTGACGCGATGTGTCGTTATTGGCTGCCGCAATTGCTTGACTAACCGCACAGCGGACGGGCTAATCACGTGACTAGCAGTCACAATAGGCCCAGAACATGACCGAAGACCTTAGAGCCGGCGACTGGCTGAAGCACTACCAGCTGCTTCAGCGTATCGGCCGCGGAGGTATGGCGACCGTCTGGGTCGCGCGTGAGGTCGTGCCGCCGCCGGGCAAAGACCGCCTGGTCGCGGTGAAGGCGATCCTCGCAGATCTCGCGGACAATCCCGCGTTCGTGAAGATGTTCATGGACGAAGGTCGTCTCGTTCAGTCCATTCGGCACGAGAACGTTGTGGACGTGTACGAGGTGCACCAGGACCGCGGCTTCATGTTCATGTCGATGGAGTGGGTCGAAGGCGACGCTCTGCACGCCATCATCGCTGAAGCGGGCAAGCGTCGCCCGATCCCGCCGGAGATGGCGGTCCGCATCGTGGCTGATGCTGCGGCGGGATTGCACGCAGCACACGAGGTAAAGAGCGAGGACGGCGAGTCGATGGCCGTCGTTCATCGCGATGTGTCACCCCACAATATTCTCGTGGGCGTGGACGGCAAGATCAAGCTCGTAGATTTCGGTGTGGCAAAGGCGATGGGCCGCTTGACCGACTCGACGCGCGCCGGGCAGATCAAAGGCAAGTTCGGCTACATGTCTCCGGAACAAGCGAGAGGCAAAGACGTCGATCGACGAAGCGATATCTTTTCTCTCGGCATCGTGCTCTACGAACTCACGACCGGAAAGCGTCTTTTCAAGGGAGAGAACGAAGCAGCGACGCTGCACCTGGTGACCGACGGCGCGATTCCTCCGCCCAGCACCACCGCGGAAGACTATCCGGCGGAACTTGAAGTGATCGTGCTCAAGGCGCTGGAGCGGGATGTGGAAAAACGCTTTCAGACGGCGGCTGAATTCAGCGACGAGCTAAACGCTTATCTGCGTCAGGAGCGCATGGTCGTACCCCGCAAGGGCATCGCTGGTCTCCTCAAGCGAGTACTAGGCAAGCGCATCGAGGGGCGTCGACGCGCGATTCGCGATGCGCTCGAGCGTCTGTCTCAGGGGCCTCATTCTTCGCCGCTGTCTTCGGAGAGCGCATTCGGACCGTTGTCGGAGCCTGGCAGCGGGATCAGCAACATCACGGGTAGCGTCCCGTTCGCGAGCACGACGAATTCGGGGCTCAGCCAGACAGGTTCCGACGTCAGTCACCTGTCGCACGTGTCCCTCGCGACTGGAGCGGGAACCCAGGCGCCGCAAACGGTGGGTCAGCGCAAGGATCGCGCCGGCATCGGCGGCTATCTGGTGGGAGTGCTCGGCCTAGCGGTCGCGCTGGCGGTGCTGCTGTTTGTGATTTTTCGCAGTCGGGACGGAGGAACCAATACGGTCGTCATCGCTCCGGCAGTGCAGCCCGCGTCAAGTGAGCCAGAGCCAGTGGCCACGGCTGTCCCCAAGCCCACCGCGTCCGACGACACGCCCTCCGTGAGTCTGGACGCGCTGGGAACCGAGCCGACCGCCACCCCGCAGGTGGGAGGCCCCGTGCGCCGCACCATCACGAAGAAGAAGACAACGACGACGACGACCAAAAAAGCGCGGCCGTCGACCAAGCCCGGCGATCTGCCGCGGAAGAACCCCTACCAATAGCGTCCGTTAGAGCGACGTGGGGGTGGGCTCTCGTGAGCGAGCGCAAAGCTCGCCCACCGTGCTGTGGCGCTGGGAGTCGCGCTTTACTGCGCAAGGCGCGGCACGCGGCGAATCTCTCCGCTTTGCGTACCGTAAAAATACGACATGGAATTAACTGCGAGCGCCCCAGGGTTATTGCCGCTCGGCGCCTGTTGCACAATGTCTCGCGAGACAGACGAGCTAAACAGCCCGCCGCCACCGAGA
>JAUIKB010001022.1 GCA_030430975.1 Polyangia bacterium | reverse complement strand
GTGCTAGGTCGTCCACGACGCGGCCGGCACGAAACAGATCGTCGCCGCCGACTCGCGCGGCACGCGACCCCGCCGCCGCGCAGCTGTCCGCGTTCTTGGCCAAGGCGCCCAGTACAGCGAGTAGGCCGCCGCCCGCTACGATCAGCCCCTTACCCTTCCCCTCCGGCTCGGCCACGGCATCGGTCTAACACGCCGGAATCGGTGCGCCAGCTAGCCGTCCGACCCGTCGCCCGAGCAGGGGCAGTGCCCGTCGCGCCTCTGGAAGTCGATCACGTTGCCCCGCGTGTCCAGTTCGAGTGCACAACACCCTTCAATGGCTTGTCGAAGCAACCGTCGCCCGCGTTGTACTCGCGTCTTGGCCCCGGACACGCTGATGCCGAGGTGCTCGGAGAGCTGTGTCTGAGTCAGGCCGCCTAGCTCGGTCAGTTCGAGCGCTTCGCGGTACGTCGCGGGAAGAGTCGCGATGAATGGTTTAAGCCACAGAGCGATCACCTCGTTCAGGTTGGCGTCATCCGCGTCGTCGTCAGCGGGCCGGTCGTCGACTTCAGACTCACCGAGCCGAACGGGATTGCGTGACGCCCGCCGGCCGTGGTCGTGGATCGTGTTGCGCGCGATGCGAAACACCCAAGCCGCTAGGTGTTCTTCGTCTCGAAGCTGGGCGCCGCGTTCGTACACCTTGACGAACGTCTCTTGCAGGATGTCGTCGACTGCGCTCTTGTCCGAAACCCGCGCGGCTACGAATCTCTGCAGATCCCCGCGCAAGTGTTGCCAGGCAGCACTCAACGCGGGGGCCTCGTCCATCGGTGCACAGTAGCGCACTGCGGACGGTTCGGTCACGCGCAGCACGTTGGGGCGCAACAGTCGCGCTCAGCTGTTTCGGGCTCTTGCTTCTGCTTCTTCTCCGGCGCCGAGTGAACGTCGGCGTCAGCGAGCACGGTGTAGATTTCCCAATCGTTGCCGTCGGGATCCTGCACCCAGAACTTGTCGGCTTCGGCGTAGCAACACGTCACTCCTTCTTCGGTGCGGCCGGTCAGGCCCGCCTTCTCAAGCCGCGCTTTTTCGTCCTGCACGGCCTTGGCCGACTTAAACTGGATCCCGAAGTGTCGTGCCGAGTCGCCCTGACTGACCTGATCGACCTCGTTCAGTGACAGGTTGACGTTGGGTTCGGCTGGTTCGAACTTGGCGTACCCGTCCTTGACCTTGCTCGGCGGCACGTTGAAGAGCGTCTCGTAGAAGGCTCGGGAGGCGTCGACATCACGCACGCCGATGCCGACGTGCAGGCGGGATTTCGTCGGGAATTCGTTGTTCATACCCCACAGACGCCGGACTCCGACAATGGACGCAGATTTTCTGCGACTCGCCGATTCCCGCGACATTGAGGGGTGCGCCAGCGTCGTTTAAGGGCTTTCCTCGGTGGTCTTCACCCATTTCGCGGCGTCCCGGACCATCGCTACAAACTCGGCCCGGTAGCCATGCGTGTCCTGCCCGACAGCGGCTTTCGCGAGCCTCCCCACCATCGCGAAGTCCGCTGACCCAGCGTGCTTGGACTTGCGCAGCAACATGCCAAACGCGGCCACGCTCGACGCAAAGCGGAAAGCCTCACTCGTCCTGTCCAGGGCGATGATCCTGCGTCCCACCGTGTGCGTCAGCAGCTTGCTTTTGGAGCCGGTTGGCGGTTTGTACCGGACCTTCAAAGTCAACAGCTCATCGCTGGCCTGGGCCTTGGTTGCCGCGCCCGGCTTTTGATACTTCAGCGGATCGACGCTGGGTGCGTTGGTCGTCCCCCCGATCGGCACCACTTCATACAGCGCCGTAACCGAGTGACCCGCACCGATCTCCCCGGCGTCCTTTTTATCGTCGTTGAAATCTTGCGCGGCGAGGCGCCGGTTCTCGTAGCCGATCAGCCGATACGCCTTGACCCACTTGGGATTGAACTCGACCTGGATCTTGACGTCCTTGGCTATAGTGACGAGCGTGCCTCCGCCTTGTTCGATCAGGGCCTTACGCGCTTCGCTGAATCGATCGATGTAGGCGTAGTTGCCGTTGCCCTTGTCGGCGAGTTGCTCGAGCGTCGAGTCCTGGAAATTGCCGCGCCCGAACCCGAGCACGGACAGGAACACCCCGCTCTCGCGCTCTGTTTCGATCAAGCGCTCCAGGGCCCCCGGACTGCTCACGCCGAGGTTGAAGTCCCCGTCCGTGGCGAGGATGACTCGGTTGATACTCTTGTCGTCGAAGTGTTGTCGGGCGAGCCTGTACGCGAGCTTGATGCCCTCCCCGCCGTTAGTGGGTCCCCCTGCCTGCAGTTTCAGCAGCGCCTGGTCAATCGCTCGATGCTTGTCGCCCGGCGTCGGCTTGAGCACCACGCCGCTCGCTCCGGCGTAAACGACGATCGACACCCGATCCTTGGCGTTCAACGTTCCGACCAGCGCCCGCATGGACCGCTTCACTAAACCGAGGCGGGTGGTCATGCTTCCGGACACGTCCACCAAAAAAACCAAATTACGCGGAGGCGTCGCTGCAGCTTTGACCTGCCGGCCTTGCAGCCCAATGCGCACCAGGTGATGTTCTTTTTTCCACGGCGCGCTTGAAACCTCGGTCGACACGCTGAACGGCTGAGTTCCCGTAGGAGCCGGGTAGGCGTACTCGAAGTAGTTGATCATCTCCTCGATCCGC
>JAUIKB010000031.1 GCA_030430975.1 Polyangia bacterium | reverse complement strand
GCGCCGGTGGCGTCGCAGGTTTCGTTGCCGTTGCACATCGTGGTGTCGTCGCAGGACGTGCCGACGGCGACCGGGGTGTGATTGACGCCGATGCTCGGATCGCACGCATCGGTCGTGCACGGGTTGCCGTCGTCGACGGTCGGGGGCGTGCCGGCTTCGCACGTTGCGGCGGCGCTACAGGTTTCGTCACCGTTGCACAGGTCGCCGTCGGCGCAGGACGTACCGGCCGCGACCGGTGTGTTGCTCACGCCGGCCGTTGGGTCGCAGCTGTCGGTTGTGCAAGGGTTACCGTCGTCCGGGTTGAGCGGCGTGCCCGCGACGCACGCAGACGCTCCGTCGCAGGTTTCGGTGCCGTTGCACACGTCGGCATCCGCGCAGCTCGTGCCGGCGGGGGCGGGGGAGTGCGTGACGCCGGTCGCCGGATCACAGCTGTCGATCGTGCACGGATTGCCGTCGTCGACGACGGGCGGCGTGCCCGCCTGACACGAGCCCGATGAGTTACACAGCTCGTCACCGTTGCACAGATCGGCGTCCGCGCACGACGTCCCAGCGGCGACCGGCGTGTTCGCGACTCCCGTCACCGGGTTACAACTGTCCGACGTACACGGATTGCCGTCATCGACGACCGGCGGCGTGCCGGCTTCACACGCGCCCGCGGCCGAACACGTCTCGGCTCCGTTACACACATCACCATCGGCGCACGACGTGCCCGCGGCAACCGGCGTGTTCGCCACGCCCGTGGCCGGGTCACAGCTGTCCGTCGTGCACGGATTGCCGTCGTCTGGGTTCGGAGGCGTGCCGGCGACACAGTTGGCCGACGCGTCGCAGGTTTCGTCACCGTTACACTGGTCGGCGTCGGCGCAGGATGTGCCCGCGGCGACGGGTGTGTGCGTCACGCCGCCGGACGGATCGCAGGCGTCGACAGTGCACGGGTTGCCGTCGTCGAGGGTCGGGCCGGTGCCGGGTTGGCACGTCGCTGACCCGTCGCATAGCTCGTCGCCGTTGCACTCGTTGCCGTCGCCGCAGCTGGTGCCGGCGGCGACCGGGGTGTTCACGGCGCCGGTCGCGGGATCGCAGCTGTCGCTCGTGCAGGCGTTGCCGTCGTCGGGGTTCAGCGGCGTGCCGGCGACACAGGCACTGGCCCCGTCGCACGTCTCGTCACCGTTGCAGACGTCGCCGTCCGCGCAGCTGGTGCCCGCCGCCGACGGTGTGTTGCTGACGCCCGTGACTGGGTCGCAGCTGTCGTCGGTGCACGGATTGCCGTCGTCCACCGTCGGCGGTGTGCCGAAAATGCACGCCCCGGTGGCGTCGCAGGTTTCGTTGCCGTTACAGACCGTTGCGTCGTCGCAGGCCGTGCCGACGGCGACCGGTGTGTGGCTGACGCCGGCGCTCGGATCGCACGCGTCCGTGGTGCACGGATTGCCGTCGTCGACGACCGGTGGCGTGCCGGCTTCACAGGCGCCCGCGGCGCTGCATGTCTCGTCACCGTTGCACAGGTCGCCATCGGCGCACGATGTGCCGGCGGCAACCGGCGTGTTGCTCACGCCGGTCGACGGATCGCATGAATCGGTGGTGCACGGGTTGCCGTCATCCGGGTCGACGGGCGTGCCTGCGACGCACGCCGACGCGCCGTCGCAGGTTTCGGTGCCGTTGCACACGTCGGCATCCGCGCAGCTCGTTCCGGCGGCCGACGGCGCGTTGACGACGCCCGTGGCGGGATCGCAGCTGTCGTCGGTGCAGGGATTGCCGTCATCGACGACCGGCGGCGTGCCGGCTTCGCACGACCCCGCAGCATTGCACTGCTCGTCACCGTTGCACGCATCCCCGTCCGCGCAGCTCGTGCCCGCGGCGACCGGGGTGTTGCTCACTCCGGAAACCGGATCGCAGCTGTCCGTCGTGCAGGCGTTTCCGTCGTCGGGGTTCAGCGGCGTGCCCGAGGTGCAGGTTCCGGCGGAGTTGCACGTTTCCTGACCGTTGCACACGTCGCCATCCGCGCAGCTGGTGCCGACGGCGACGGGCGTGTGCTGGACGCCAGCGATCGGGTCGCAGCTATCGTCCGTGCACACGTTGCCGTCGTCAACGGTCAGAGGCGTGCCGGGTTGGCACACCGCTGAGGCGTCACACGTTTCTGTGCCATCGCACACGTCGCCGTTTGCGCAGCTGGTGCCGACCGGCACCGGCGTGTTGACGGGATTGCCGCTCGTGTCACAACTGTCCGTCGTGCAAGGATTGCCGTCGTCCGGCGTGCACGTCGTGCCAGCGTCCTTGTAAACGTCGACATGCGACTCGAGCTTGACGTCGCGCGCCACGAACGTGCCGGTCGCCGTCACGTGCGGCTTGAACTTGAGCGTTCCGTTCGGCGCGAACAGCCGCGCGTTGACGTCGTTGTGGGACGCGAACTCGATCGCCGGTGAGCTGTTCGGGGAGGCACTGGTGTGCAGGACTGTCCACTCCGCCTGCGGCTCCGTCACGCCCGCGCCGACTCCGAGCGATGTGTGCGCGCCGGTCTTGAGCGTACCGGCGACATGCACTTCGCACGGCGCCGTGCATTCGATGCGACCCCAGCTAGCGGTCTTGACGCTCTGAAAGTCGTACACTCCACCGGAGAGCTGCAGGATCGTGGGGTTGCCACTGCCCCAGCCACCTTTGACGTCCAGATCTCCGTAAGCGCCCGCCGCGAGCGTGAGCGTGGTGGCTGCCGCAACCGTGATGTCGTTGAGATCGCCGACCACACTGGGGAGGTTCGGTACTGTAATCGTCAGCGGCACGGCTAACGGGGATGACTGCGAGCCTCCGATGCTGCCGTTGAGGGTCAACGTGTTGAACCCCACGTCCCCGTTCACGTGCGCGTGCCAGAACACGCTGACGCTGTCGGCGCGCAAACTGCCGTCGATGTCGGCGTGAGAATCGAGCCGGGCCTGCGCGTTGCTGTTGAGCCAGGGCCCGGTCGTGGCCTCGACGACGGCGACGTCGCCGGTCACTTCGCCGTACGGCGTGAGGTAGACGCTATTGAGAGCGACGACCACCTCCGCCGGCCAGCTACCGCCGTGGTTCCAGCCGGCAGAGGTGACCGCGCGCGTCACCTGCCGCGTCGGTTCCGGTGCGGGTTCGGTCGCTTCCGCGCCGCAACCGACCAGGGCGAGCCCCACCAACAAAGACCGAATCCACACTCGCGGGATCCGAGAGTCTACGTCAGGTTGATGGTCGGTTTCAGATCCGGACGTTGTCCGCCGTTTGACACTTGCTCGTTGTTTCATCCGGTTCACCTCGCACCCACGCCTGCATTCACCGCCCGCACAAACCCGGCCGGATGCGTGCCTTCGGTCGTCCCGCGCGTCGGTTGCGCGCTTTGTTCAGAAAACTTCGCGCTGCCTAAAGAGCCCGCCACAACCCAACGCGCCGCCCCGTCTTCAGTCCCCATGTCCATCCGCCCTGCTCGCCGCACCCAAGCACCCACCACGGTGACCGTTCACACAGTCACCGTCCCGAAAACCGACCCGTTTCGAAAACCGACCCGGGTTGTTCGACCCGAGGGTAAACGATCCACTTGGCTCCGATACAGAGAAATATCACCCAGGTGGTGGACACCCTGTATCACACCGATTTGACGCGCTGAGTCGCGACGACTCTTCTCATCCACCACACCCGCTCACTGCATGCGCTGTTCCATCCCGCGTCCGAAAGACCTGCAAACCGCGACGTCCAGGTTGATCGCGAAGGCACAACCTCGCGAAAGCACACCGCTTTGCAACCCTTGGCGGAGCCGCATCCGGCACCCAATAGGCCCTTCGCAGCGCCGGGACGGGGGTGTGACTGTTGCCACCACGTCACAGCCAACGGTGGCTGCACGGCACACGATTCTCGGAAAACCACAAAGTAAAGAATCGACCAAGCGTCGATGCGCCGCACCAGTGAACGCTCCACCAAACGCCAGCACAATCGCGCCGCGGCGGAATCTACCGGGTCACCCGTGACCCGGTTTCATGACCCTCTACTCACCTCTTTGAGTGCACGCCGGATTCGCCCCGGTGATCACCCGGACACCTCTGACGGTCGGAGCTCACCCACTGCGCGACTCGCCGGGCGAGCCAATGCTCCGCCCACAGCGCACAATCGCGCGTGCCTCAATACCGTGCCGCCCGGAACGACGCTGGCCGCCTCTCAACCCGGACGGCGCAGCGTCCTCAGACTCTGCATCATACTGCGAATAGCGAACGGAACTCCGGAGGTCCCCAAAAAGCCCTGCTCTACGATGTCGAACGAGCGCTCCGCGACCAGTCGTAGTTCGCCGGCGTCGTCCTCGCCGGCGACGAACGCCTGGAGCACCTCCAGCAGCGCTAAGCGAATAGCTTCGTCGAGGTCACGGGACTCGGTCTCGACCGCAGCCGTTGCCCGCCCGCAGTGACCGACGAACAATCGAACGCCTGCCTCAACCACCCGCGCGCCGAGGCTCTCCACATCCTCAGCCATCCGGGTCCCCGTCGTGTCACATGCGTAGACGTAGACGCGGGCGCCACGGAACACGTCAGCGAACTTCGTCGCGTCGACCCACGCCTTTCCCTGCGCTTCCGCGCGCAACGTGCCGTCGCCGTCGTGACCAAAAACGATCGCCTATCCACTCTTCGCGACCGCCGATCGGACAGCCGTGAGGTCCGGCTCGGCTTCATGAAAGGCGGCGTCCGCAGGATACCGCTGCTCACGCCAAGCCGCGAAACGGTCTGACTCGATCGTCGCCGCATCCGCCTCGCTCACGAGCGAGGTCAACACGCAGCCCATCTAGCTGGCGGCTTTTTTATCCAGCGACAAGAGAACCGACCTAGTTGCGTCATCCACGAACTTCTATCGGCGCCGCTTCCACCAAATCGGCTACGCCGGGCGTGCAGACATGTTCGATACTCACGGGACGCGTGTGGGCCCTGGGACTGCCATTGGATTCCGCACGGAACCCTCAATCCAGGGCGAACTCGCAATCATCAAACCGATCCCACTCACAGACCCCACGGTCTGGTGGCTACCCTGTGAACAGCGAATCGAGTACGCCGGCACCAACCTACGCAGTCCCATCGCCACCACCATCGGTCAGCAGCTCATCATCAACGGGGGCAAGTACGGAACGCTGGCCGTCGAGACGGCAAAGTCCAGCCGCATCATTCCCATACCAGAAAAATTCGAGCACACATCCATCTCTCCAACCAGCCGGTCCGGGATGATCGTGCTTCGCAACACCGACGAGTTCGCGATCGTCGACATCAACACCGACGAGGTGCGCGAACTGACGCCGACGCTTCCCACCGGACTACGTGCGGTACGCATCCAAGGCTCGGACAAGCTACGAGCACTCGACGTGACCGCCGACGGCGACCTGCTCGTTCCGCTGCGCAACGACGCCGAAGCACACCTGTACCGCACACGTGACGGTGTTCAGTGGCAGTCGGTGGGCTTGCCGGTTGGCAAAGCCTCCGGCATGGACGCGCTATCGGTCGCAGACACGACCGTGCTGCTAGCCAGGAGTTGGGAACCGGATGAGTGGACGCAGCCATCACCAGACCGCATTGACTTCGCCCACGTCCAGGTAGTCAGCTCCACGCAAACTGCAGAGATCATCGATCAGGAAAGCACCATGCCGCAGCACCGATACTACCGGGTCACCCGTGACGGTGGATGTGTCGGCAGCGTGCGCGGGTCGACATGGCGCGGCTACCACGTCCCGTCTCGCACTCACTTCTCGCTAGCGCTGCCGACCGCAACCGATGTCTGGACGTGGACGGGCCACGGCGACGAAACGATTCAAGCCACCTTCTGACTTGACGAAAGCTGATCCGATTAGAGCGGACCTGCTAGAAGCCCCGCAACGCCGGCGCCGGTCGATCCGACTTCATCCCGCCCCGAGTGAAGCCAAATCCGGGTCCGGCGGGCGGAACGTATTTGTCCGGCGAAGGCCAATAGGCGCGAAGCCCGATGACCGTGTCGTAGCGACCGGTTCCCACCTTTGACAGCGACAGATCGTGCACATGCACGTGCACACCCTCGACTTGGTGTTGCGGCTTGAACGCGAACACCGCGCTGTGTCGCCCAACGCTCCGAATCACCGGCTGGACCAACGCGTCGCCGTGATGATCGACGAGCGTCACCGACGTCCGGCCTAGTTGGCGATCGCTCTGGATCACGACCCGTTGGTCGGACGGACACTTGACCAAACGCCCCCGCAGAGGCGGCTCCGGGACGTTCGCACCGAAGTAGGTCAGCCACGGCGCGCTCTTGCCCTTGGCGGTGCGCGCTGAGTCATCCGTCAAGCGCTTGGAGAGATCCGTCTCCACCTCGTAGCCTTTGCCGACCGGACCCACCATCGCGCGTGGCTTGCCGCCGACGTCGACAACGAACACCGCAAGCCGCGGACTCTCCGCGCCGAGGTACTTCGCCTTCCCCCGGTTCGTGAGCGTGAAGTAGTCGGCCACGAACTCCGGTGACTTGCGCGCGCCTTTTTCCCGATCCGGAAACAGGTCGAAATACCAGCCTGTCCACTTCGGCGGCTGGCCGCTGTCGACTCCGAACCCGCCCTGCGGAATGTACTCGGCCACCATACCGAGCCAGCGCTTCTGCGGCTCGCTCAGCGCCTTGCCGCTGAGCTCCGTCACGACGATCGAGCGCAGCATCGTGAGCACCGCCTCGACGCGCTTGAAGTACTTCCCGACGCTGGGCGTGAGCCGTCGAGCGGCACGCGTGTAGCCGAGCAGCGCATCGTAAGTCGCCAGCGCGGGCTCCACGAAACCATCCGGGATTTCGCAACCGTAACTGTCGTACCCTTGCCCCGCCATCAACACGTAGTTGTGCCGGATCTGCCCGTAGCCTATCAACGCGCTGTTCATGCGCATGTCAGCATAGGCGGGCGACTTCATGAACGCCGGCCGGGCGCCGCGGCTCGGTTCGCTGAGCGCGCGCACCGCCGACACCCAATGTCCATACAGGTCGGTCGGCTTGGACGTCGACTTCTTGAAGCTCTCACGCCCGGCGTCCAGCGCCGCATCCAGTCCGCTCTCCTTATTTTCTACGTAGACTTTGGCTCGGTCGTGACCGAGCGTGTACGCCACATCGCCAGCCCCGAGCGTGTCGCGGCCGGCCACCTTGTCGTGAACAAGGCCTTCAAGCGGCGCGATCTCGGGCACGATCCGTATGCCGAACAGCGTACCGATCGCGGGCAGCTCACGCGTGCCCTGAGGCATGAAATGCGTGGACGCGGTGCGCCGGAAACCCTTACCGATCGCCGCTCGAAGCTTTTGCGCCCCCGCCGGATCCGCATGGGAGAACCGATGCTGACGCCCCAGCTTCTGCACATCGAAAACCGACACGTCCTCTCGCCCGCCGGCAAACGCACCGTACACCTTGTCGAACTTCTTGATGTCAGCCGCCACCCCGGAGCGGCGCACCAGGTCGGCCAACCCGATCATCACGCGCGCTTCACGCGGCGTCTCTTCGGCGTTCGGAGCTTCGCCGGGCTGCGAGCTGCGGCACGAGCGCGATACCAAGTTGAATTCGAATCGCGACAGCCACATGTAGGCTCGAAAGTACTGGCTCGCGGGAACAGCAGGAGCAGCAACCGCATACTGGGCATGCTCGGCGTAATGCCCGCGCGGCTCGAACTGCGAGTAGTCGATCATCCGCATGCGACCGAACACCGATGCCGACTCGAGCCCACTTCCACCCCGCGCCCGCTCGAGGAGATCGGAGCACTGCTCGCGCACTCCAGCCGCCAGCGCGTTGCAGCCCTTCGCGTCACCGTGAAAGAGTCCGTGAGCGACTGCCACGTAAATGCCCAAGTCGTTGCGGAGTTCCGATCCGTAGCGCTTGGCAGATCGCTGCAGCGTCTTGTGCAGGCGATCCACGATCCTACCGAGCGCAGGCACGAGCTGCTTTCGCTCGATCGTCTTGAGCACGATGCTGTTGCTCTGAAAGATCGTGTGCAGAACGGAGTCGATGCTGATGAACACCGGCAGCTGCTGCTGAAAAATGTCGTGATACGCGGTCGCGTATGAGGCGTGCTGCAGCCGATCTAGCGCGACGAAGCCGTTCTTCTTGAGCAGCGCATGCTCGGCGGCGTTCAGATGCAAATGCGCATCGATTTCCTTTAGGTATTTGGGGGCGCCCTTCTTGTCCCAAGGCAGCCCCACCGTCGGCAGCGTGGGGCGAAACGCTAGGCCGCTCGTCCCGGCCGGAGCCGCGCGACGCGGCGCAACGACTCGTCCACGTCGACTCTGCTGCTCTGCGCGGCGAATGTTGTCGTTGGCGACGAAGCAGGCGTCCACCTCGGGCGGCGCCTTGTCGACAGTGTCGCAGAAATGGTTCGTCTCCGGACACATCGGATCGACGTGCTCGACCGCCGATACGCCAGGCAACGCCGCGCCACCTTCGCTGACGGACGCCGCACACACGGCCTCGTCGGTCAGTTCGGCCGGCAACACGTCCGGAGCCGGCGCCGCCGCCGACGTCGACGTCGACGGACTGCCCACGGCCGTCGGCATCGGAGCGGGACGCTTCGCCACGGGAGCCGCCGGACTGCACGCCACCGGAGCCGCCGGACTGCACGCCACCACCACCACAGGCGCCACCGCCGCGGCCACCCAACCCATTGTCTTCACCCCTCGCTCCACCCTGATCGCCATCCTGCCACGGACCACGCCCCATCGCCGCAACTGAAGATCGGGGACAATTGAATTTCTTCACAGCACCTTGCGCGTCACTCGGTGTGAGCGTCGGCGTCAACACAAGATGGTTGGTCGCTAGGTTAGACCCGCCGCGCAGCGGCAGCTGATACGACGCGGACCTTGCGACACTCAGCGGCGAGCAAACAGTGTATGCTCAGCCTTCAAACAGGGGGCTCGTTGCTCGACTCTTCATTTTTTCCACCCGGACCTGATGCGGTCCCCTCCGACTTGACCAAGCCGACCCGGCGCTATCGGCTCCACGCCTGGGGCGCGATGCTAGCGATCATCGGCTTCATCGCTCTGTACTTCCTGCTCCTGGGCTGGTTCATACGCAACGCCTACCGCAACATCGTGAGTGCGGTCGCTGGTGGGGACAACGGCTTCCTGGCGTTTGCCGTCGGCGGCGCATCCGCGTTCTTCGCGCTGTTCATGATTAAGGGATTGTTCTTCGTCACGCGCGGTGACCCGTCTCGCGACATCGAGCTAACCGCTGACGTCGAACCCCAGCTCTTCTCGTTCCTACACCGACTCGCAGACGAGGTCGGGGCGCCCCGGCCGCATCGGGTCTTTCTCGCGCCCGGCGTGAACGCGAGTGTGTTTTACGATCTGTCGCTGCTGAATCTGATCATTCCTTCGCGCAAGAACCTCAGCATTGGGCTGGGACTCGTGAACGCCCTCACGCTGTCGGAATTCAAGGCGGTGCTCGCGCATGAGTTCGGTCATTTCGCCCAGCGTTCGATGGCGGTGGGGCGCTGGGTGTACGTAGGGCAGCGAATCGCTCGAAACATCGTCGTGCAACGCGATTGGCTCGACCAAATTCTTGGGTTTGTTTCCAGTTTCGATCTGCGAGTCGCGTGGATCGGCTGGATCCTGCAGTTCGTCGTGTGGTCGATTCGGTCGCTACTGGATACGGCGTTTGGGCTCGTGGCCCTGGCGGAGCGCGCTCTGTCGCGGGAAATGGAGTTCCAGGCGGATCTGGTGTCCGTATCGGTCACGGGCAGCGACGCGCTGATTCACGCCCTGCATCGAGCCGGCGGTGCGGACAGCGCGTGGGACGCCGCGCTATCGATCTCGGTCGGTGAGTATTGCTGCGGCCGGCGCGTTCAGGATGCGTATGCAATTCAGACGAACGTAAGTGAGCGCGTCCGCCACGTTCTAGACGATCCCCATCACGATTGTCCGCCGCCCCTGCCCGCGGAAAACCGCGCTCACCATCGACTCTTCAAAGCCGGTCTCGCCCAGGCACCGCGAATGTGGTCGACACATCCAGAGAATCACGAACGGGAAGAGAACGCTAAACGCACGTATCTGGCGGCAAAGCTTGACGATCGCTCGGCTTGGGAGCTGTTCCAAAACCCCGCCGCAACGCGCATGCGGATGACTAACCATCTGCTCGATCAATTGGATGAGGTTCAGTGCCAGCCCGCCACAGCGCAAACCACTGCGATCGCGATCAAGAAGCGCTTCGGCGGACCCTCACTTGAACGCCGTTATCGCGGCACATACCTCGGACGTGTCCCGGTCCTCGACTTTGAGCAGCCGAGCGACATGTATGACGCCAAAATATCCGATACGGTAACTTCTGAGGCGCTAGACGCTCTGTACCCGGAGTCCCTGCACGAGCTGGTCAAGGAATGGCGCAACCTCAACGAGGAGCACGCATGTTTGGAGGCGCTGCGGGACGGGCTAGCAATCGCGCCCAGAAAAACGATTCAGTACCGCGATCGTACGCTCAAAAAGGACGAGCTTCCGGAGGTGATCGCGAGCGTCGAAGAGGAACGGGCTCGCTCGCGCGCCGCACTACGCGCTCACGATATCGCTTGCCGAACGCTCCATCTCGCGGCCGCCGCCCAGCTCGGCAAAGGCTGGGACGCCTACCTACGAAGCCTCGCGGCACTGCTACACTACGCGGCTCACACGAGCGCCGATCTGGCGGACGCAAGGGGGCACATGATGAACGTCTTGTCGGTGGTGACCGCTGACGGTCACGTCAGCTCCCGTGAGACGACCCGTCTCGTCGCGGCCGCTTACGAGGTGTACTCCGCAATCTGGTTCATCTACGAAAAGCGCAGCGCCGTAACGTTACCGCCCAACATCGCAGTGGAACTGGAAACGCCATCATGGGCGGAGGCGCTGCCGGAGTACCTCCAGCTCGAGCCCCCGGACCAGGACAACATCGGTCAGTTCCTGGACGTGATCGACAGCTGGCTAGAGGTTACCCAAGGACCGCTCGCCCAACTGGTGGACGTGACACTCGACGCCCTGCTCGAAGCGGAAGCGCACGTCAGCGCCACTCTTGGCGACGGCGCTGAGCTTGACGAAGCTCCCCCACCGGCCGCGGTTCCCGTTCAATACACGACGTTGACGCCTGGCTCTGAGCGCGACCGACAGCGCCGTCTCGGCCTATGGGATCGGTTCGCGACCGCCGACGGATTCTTCCCAAGCCTCGCTCGCCTGGCCGTTGCTGGAGCGGTCGTCGGCGGCGTGCTCGGCTTCACCAGTTCCGTCGGGGATCCAACCGTGATCATCTACAACTCGCTGGAACGGGACATCACGGTGTCCGTCGCCGGTGTGAAGACAGACGTCTGGCGGCACTCGAAACGCGAGATCGACGTACCAGCAGACGACGCCTTGTCGATTCGCACCACGACCGACACCGGCGAACTGATCGAGGAGTTCGATGCCGATGCCGGCAATGGCCTGATGACCTACGTGTACAACGTCGCGAGCGCGAGTCCGTTGGTAGAATGGACGGCCATCTACGGTCCGGCGACGCCGCGCGAGCGCGAACTCCTCGGCCCCGTCCGCTGGCACGATTCGCGCTCGGACGTTCGGTTTCAAGACCCTCCAGACCAAGTCGAAGCGGGTTCGGGTGGGGCGACGCGGACGGTGCTCTCTGGATACATCGGTGATCCGCCCGAAGACGCACTGAGCTCTCTACAGAACGCAGCGCAGCGTTCAACCGTCGTCCAGGCGCACGCCCGGTGGGATCTCGCCGGCTCTCCGTACATCATGGAGTGGCTTTCGAGGGCGGCGGGCGAGCCGTGGTTTCACGCGGTGCTCGCGTCCCGACTCAAAGCCGACCCGAAGGAAGTGGTGTCATTGCGCATGGAGCAAGACACGGCGACACCGGCGGCCAAGCCGGCGATCTGCGCGCGGCACCGGCAGATGTCCCAAGCCGCTCCTGACGATGGGCTTCTGCGCTACGTAGCCATCCGCTGCGTCGAAGACGACGCTCAACGCGACCGTGAGTTCGAGTCGGCGTACGCGAAGTATCCGCACAACGGGTGGCTGGCATACGCAACCGCCGGAAACTACATCGACCGCGGCGACTGGCCAGGGGCTCTCTCCGCGCTCAGCGTTACCAGGAAGCACTTGCCGGCCCGAAAGGCTGAATCGGCACTGCTTTCCGCGCGACTGATCCGGTTTCACCCACCGGCGGGAAAGACGCCGGGCGACCTGATCCCCCGGCTCGCCTTGGAGTCGTCAGAACTGAAGTGGCTAGCAAGCGTCGAAGCCGGCCAGGATGACAACCCGCGAGCCGAGGCGTACGCACTGCTCGCTCAGGGCAAAGTCAGCCACGCGTTGACGGTGGCGAACGCCTACCCGGAATTCGCACCGTATATCCTGCGCCTGGTCGGTGCCTCGGACGGGGTTCAACCGGCGATATTCGAACGGGCCGTCGAGCTCAAGCCAGACGTGGGACTGAACCAGAACACGATATGGGCCGCCCTCGGTTCCGCTGTGCGCGCCGGGAAGCCCACCGTCGTTTTGGCCAAAGAAGCAAACCAGCTACTGGGCGCTGACCTCGCCAAGCTCGCGGTACGCGTAGCAACCGACGAAACCTTCCGACGCGATACCGACAAGGTTGAGTCGGCGCTCACTAAGTACCGCTTCGGGATGCGTGCCAGAGTGTACGCGATGGTCTGCGTGATCGATGAACAGGCTGCCCCCCGAGACTGGCGACGTATCGCACGCGGAGCGCTGTTCTCGGTGGAGCGTCCCTTTCTAGCCCCTTCGATCAAGTGACGCCCTCCGTCCCCGAACGCCTCTCCATCGAGCTGACCAACCGCTGCGACAAGGCATGCAGCTTCTGCTACGCCGGCAGCCACGCCGACGGCGCCACCGAATGGACCGTCGACGAACTCGTCGCGCTCGTCACCAGCGCTGCGGCTGCCGGCACTCGCGCCGCGTCGTTCGGCGGTGGCGAGCCGCTGCAGTACGCCGGGCTGTTCGACTTGCTCGCCGCGCTCAAGGGCGTCGTGTTCCGATCGTTCACGACCAACGGGCTGCTCCTGAACGAGCACTTCGATTCGGTCGTCGCTTCGGCGCCCGACAAGGTGCACGTGTCGGTCCACTTCCCAGGATCCGGCAAGGAGCTCGACCGCGTGATCCGCCAAGTCCCCGAGCTGGACTCCGCGGGCGTCACGTCGGGCGTCAACTTCCTGGTCCGAGCATCGCAGCTCGAGGCGGCCGTCGACGCGGCGGCCGAGCTGCGCGCGCGCGGCATCGATAACCGTCGCATCGTCTACCTGCCGATGCGCGGCATGGACACGCCGACTGCGAAACAGGTCGCGCGCGTCGCCGGCGGCGGTCCTTTTCAGTCGATGACGTGTCTGCCAGGTTGCGCGAAGAGTCCGCGGTTCGCCGCCATCTCCTGGGACAAGCGCATCGCCTGGTGCTCATACACGACATCTCGCCGCACGCTGCCCAGCCTCGACGCCGCCGGCATCCACCGCGCGCTCACCGATCTCGATCTCGCGTTCTGCGGTCCGGCGCCGGACCAACTCGTCGCGCTCGGACGCCGCGCGTCACCTGTCGAGCACTAGCAGCGCCAGGACGACCAGCGCTATCAGCACCAGCATGATCAGCGCGCGCGACGTGCGCTCAGGCTGGTCCGGCGATCGCCTCGCCGCCTCCCGCGCCTGCGCCTCGCGGTCGTCCCGACCCTCGAGATCCGGACCGATCTCGCCTCCCCAATGGTTCGCGTACACGTGATCGCCGATGTTGAACTCCGCCGTGTCGGAAAACTTGAGTGGAAACCGATGCGCCACATCTGTCGGCTCGTCCTGGTTCCAGACCTCGCGCAGCTCGTCCGCGCTCAGCTGCACCGGCGTGGACGGCGCGGCGCTCCGCTCGTAGATGCCCGGATCGCCGTAGTCGGCCTCGTACACGAACATCCCCGCCGCCTTCGCCGCCTCGATCGGCGCCTCCTCCGGAAACCCGCCTGTCCCGACGCAGCCCTCACACTCCGGGTCAAAGTCTTCGCCAGTCATCGCCCACCAAAAATCCCCAAACGGAAGCCACGCGAAGGTGCCGTCCGCAGCCCGCGCCGCCGCTTCGGTTCGAAACGCGGCCACGCCGAACCCTTCCGGCAGCTCATCGGGCTCGCCTTCCGCTACCCGCGCCACACCGAGTAGAACCGTCTGCCAAAACGCCTCGCGACCATCCTCTGGCCCGCCCGGTCCGCACCACACGACGCCCTTCTCCGGCACCGCGCCGGGCTCACCGCTCACGAACAACGCCACGTTGCCGTCCTCGTCCAACGCGAACCAGTCGGTGTCCATGCTGTGAGCGGCGGGGAACTCCATGACCGCAACCTACCGCTTGAGCAGCGCCTTGAGGATCAACTTGTGTAATCCGTCGTCGACGAGGTCCCGCTGCGCGGCACGGATCTCGAGCATCAGCGCCAGCGCTCCGGCCGATAGCCGCGTCCCCGCCTTGAACCGATTCTTGTCGAGGACCGTACGACCATCCGGCGGACAAGCGCTCACGAACGCCTTGGCGGCAGCCGTCTTCGGCCGTGCCTTAGCGAACGCCTCGCGGCATTCGCCCAGCGCCTGATCGT
>JAUIKB010001021.1 GCA_030430975.1 Polyangia bacterium | reverse complement strand
GGTGTCCAACCAGCTTCGTCGTCCACAGCGCTCCCGCACTCACGCCAGCCGACGACACGCAGTTCTCGTTGACGGCGAACTGGTTGTGAGCGCACGCCAACATGTCGTCGAAGAACAGCAGCTCTTCCTGCACAGCCGACTCCCCGTCGAGCGCCGTATAGGGCCATTTGAAGGTCGAACCGGCGGATTCTGGGATCATCGCGATGAAACGCTGCTGGTTGGCCGCCGCCTGCACCTCGCCCTTGTCCAGAAAGGAATTCGCGCTCCCGCCCAACCAGTGCCAGAGGAACAATAGCGGCAGGCGCTCCCCCTGTTGCATATCCTCAGGGAAAACTAAGATGAACTCGCGGTTCTTGCCGCCGGTTGCGATCGTATTTTTGCCCGATACAAGCGCCGGACACATCCCACCGCTGTACGTGGGCGGCGCTGGCGGAGCCACCGCGCCGGGTGGCGGGTCCATCGCACACAGGTTGCTCCCGCTGATGCCACTGCCGCCGCCGCCGGTTCCGCCAGGTCCGGTTCCGCCGGGACCACCGCCACCGACCGCGCCAGCCCCTCCAGGCCCGCCGCCACCCATCGCGCCGCCGACGCCGCCCGGTCCCGCGCCGCCGGGCGTCCCGGTCGTTCCTCCCGATCCGGCTCCGCCAGGCCCCGCGGCTCCAGCGCCGCCAGCGTTATTGGTGTTGCCCGATCCTCCGCCGTCATCGTCGCCACCGCAGCCGGGCATCGCGAACAGCGCGCCCGCCATCGCGATGACCACCCCGCTCATCCGCACACTACTCCACGTTCCCAATGCTCGCCGCGCCATGCAGGTTGATTTAGCACAATCCCCGCATGGAAACGCTGTGGGTGAGCTGTCGTCCAGTGGCGACGGACTTCTACACTGCGCCCAAAATCCGGACCGAAAATATGCGCGCTTGCCTAGGGACAGTCCGCGACCACGTACCGAGCGGTTCCGTCCGGGGCGCCGAAGACAACGCGGTCGTAATCGCCGTCGTAGCGGACCCACAATAGCGGCCACGCATACGCGTGAATCGCTTCCTTGAGGATCTCACCCCTCGCCAGAAACAGAGCCAGCCCCTGTCGGGCCGCGCGGATACAATCACCGAATCCGTGACCCTGGAATTTCGGGGCGCGCCGCTTAGCCTGTGACCGATACGCAGCGGCGGAGTGCATCATCGTCAAGTCCTCGACTTTGAGCGCAGCCGGCGTGGCCTTGCCGATGGCGTACTCGAGGCTGCTCTCGAAGCTATGCAAGCCCGACGCGGTGCGGATGACCCGCGGAACGTAGACCTCCCGGAAGTGTTCGTACTTGTCCGTGTAGTAGGCGAGACGCGCCAGCTTGGTGCCCTTGCCGGCATCGCGCGACGTCTCCAGCCGCGTGTGGGTGCGCATCTTGGTGTCGTTCGGCACCGGCGGCACGCCGCGCTTGAGACGCTTGAGCTCGCGGACCGTGAGCGCTCTTTCCTCGTGCCACACCTCGCGACGCATGACGTGCGCTACGACCACCAACGCGGCGTAGCGGTGAACGCTACACGGCTTGCCGCCCGGAGGCAGCGTCGGCGCAACGCGTGGATCGTCGATGCTGTAGATGAACTGATCGAGCGGGACGCGCGCCATCAGTCGAGCTTACACAGGAACTTCCCCAAAGGGCGCGCTGTCAAACCGACCGGGTTGCGGATGAAGCCCGCCATCAGGCCCCAGTCGTTCTTCCCGAACCCGACGACTACGTCGCCGGCGCCGGTCGCCTTGACGACGGTGCTCAGCGCCTGAGGCGGGCCGTCTGCGTCGCACTCGTCGAAACGCTGCATGTAAAGAGTCGATCCGCTCACGCCCAGTACCAGCAAGCCTTCAGTGTGAGTCGGCTGAACCCGGTAGACCTTCATGGTGGTGGTCAGGGCATCGCGCTGTTCACAGAGCAACGTACCGTCCGCTCCGAAGACCCCCACGTCCAGCTGATCGCCACTGGCGCGATCTGCAGCCCAGACTCGGTCGCCAAGGCTCGCGAACATCGGTGCCGGATCGGTGCCGTCGACGGGCCATGGATCCAACGCCATCGTCTGGGTCCCGGTGACCAGCACGCGCTTCATTTCCGTTGCGTCGCTCCAACCGATGGCGATCGACGATCCCAGTTTGGCCATCGCTGGCAGCGGCTCCGCACCGGAATAGGTGCCCACCGCCAGCGGCGTTCCTGGCGTCGCCGACGCGGCAACGGGTACGTAGTACACGTCACCGCCCCGCGCCTGAGCTGCGTGCCACTGAGCACCGTCTCCGACCAGCGCTGGCACCCCGCCATCAGCGCTAAACGGCTGCACGGCGCTGGGACCGGTTAAGTCCAGGCTGTAACTCCGAACCTGCACGGCGTTCGTGCTCAGCTTCCAGGCCACCAGTAGCGCCGAGTCGCTCACCGCAGCTGCCTGCGCGTCCACCGCGCCGTTGAATACGGTCACGGGTCCGCCCAGCGGCGCTGCGGTCTTGCTGAAAGCCTGCGCCGTCAGGGTCGACTCCGAGCTCAACGCGACGAACCGGTCAGTGCCCCGAACCCCGACAAACACAGGCGCTAACGTCGACGTGCTGTCGACGTCCTGAACCGCACCCGCGAGCGACCAGCCGTCCTGCAAATCGCTCAACCCGTCGCAGTCGCTGTCGTAACCGTCGCATCCTTCTTGAGCTCCTGCGAAC
>JAUIKB010001020.1 GCA_030430975.1 Polyangia bacterium | reverse complement strand
GGACACATCAATCCATGACGGCACCGAAAGGCACGCTTCAACTCTCCGGGCCCGCTGCGGTGCCAAACCGTATCGTCAATATCGAGCTGAGTAAGAACCGCGCCTTCGAGCCGATCACCCTAACGCCGCACCTCTATTACGGCGCGAGCGACGACTTCACGTTCGGCATTTCGCACCAGCGCGGGCTGTGCATCACGGGCGAAAACGGCGGATGCGGCGACGATGTCTACAACGATATCGGTCTCGACACACTCTACCGACTCACCGACTCAGCCGACAGCGAGGTCGATCTCCACATCGGCCTGCCTATCTCGCACTTTGGCGACCCGTTCATAATGGGCGTGCGCGCCGGCGTTCTGGGTCGGGTAAACTTCGGCGACATGGCGCTGGTCCTCGACCCCGCGCTGTACGTCGGCATCACGGAGCGGGACCGCGGCAACAAGGAAGCGCTCGACGTCCCACTGTGGCTCTATTTCCAAGTATCAAAAACGGTAGCCCCCTACGTCGGCACGGGCATCAACGGCGGGCTCGACGGCTTCGGTGACCGTTTTCGTATCCCCGTCTCCGGCGGGGTGATGGTCGAGGCGGCGACCGGCATGCACATCGGCGCCGAGTTCGCCTTCACGAACATGCTCGGCAAAAACGGTGGACTGTCGGGCCGGCGCTTGAGCGCCGGAGGAAGCTTCAGGTTCTGAACCAAAGCGGTGGCTGGGAGTGGCCCGAGCGTGGCCGGATGCTCCTGGTTGGCTCCCAGCCACCGTTTTTGTTCTGACCGTCGACGGCGACAGCCGCGTCGGTCTACCAGCAGCGCGGGTCCAACCGCGAGCCACCCGGTCGCTCGGCGAACACGACTGCACGCTCCAAGCCGTCCGGCAAGAACACGTGCTCGCGCATCAGCTTGCGCACCCTAGCTGGCACCTGATCGCCGTCGTCGGCCACGAACGCTGGCGGGGCCTGTGCCGGACTCTGCACCGCAAACTGGCGCTCTTTCCAGTATGCAACCGAGGCGCGTCCGATGTCGGTTCGTTTGGCAAGGAACGATGCCACGTGCTCCGGCCCCCGCTCCGTCGCTAAGGTCATCATGGCCAGCGTCGTGCAGCCGACTTCAGCGCTCTGCACGCTCATCGTGCTGCGCAGCTGCTGGCTACCCGGAGGCAGCCGCGCGGCCAGCTCTTCCAGATGCCGCGTGGCGGCCAGCTCACTACGCACGTAGCCGACCCCTAGCGGTGCGGCGCCCGCGATCACGATGGCCATCCCGACCCAGAAGCGGCGTTTCACACGCTCCTGTACGCGCGCCGCGTCGAGGCGGTTCCACTCAGTACGCGTCGGATGCCGCCGACACGGGGTCAGCAACCTGACGCCCCTGGGCACGCAGGGCATCGGCTAGCGCAGTCAGACACAGCATCACGTGGCGACGGGTTGCGCTCGCGCCCATCAAACCGATCCGCCACGTGGTGCCTTTCATCGGCCCGAGGCCGCCTCCGATCTCGAGCCCGTAGGTTTGCAGCAAATGCTGGCGCACTTTGGCGTCGTCGATGCCGTCGGGGACCGCGACGGTCGTGAGCTGCGGCAGCCGAATCGCTTCCTCGACGCGCGGCTGCAGGTCCATCGCCTGCAGGCCGGCGACCAGGGCACGACCGTGCAGCGCGTGTCGTGCGTACCGCTCGTCCAGCCCTTCCTCGACGCACAGACGAAGCGCCTCGTGCAGCGCGTACATCATGTTGATCGGCGCCGTATGATGGTAGGCGCGCGCGCTGCCCCAGTAGTTGCGGATCAGATTGAGATCGGCGTACCAACTCTGGACCGGCTTAGAGCGCGAAGACAAGACGCTCTCGGCGCGTTCTGAAAACGTCACCGGCGCGAGCCCCGGGGGACACGACAGGCACTTCTGAGTGCCGGAGTACAGCGCATCGACGCGATGCTCGTCAGCTTCGATCGGAACGCCCGCGAGCGACGTGACCGCGTCCACCAGCAGCATCGCTCCCACCTGGTCCGCCGCATCCGCTATCGGTGTCAGCGGCTGCAGCACGCCGGTCGATGTCTCCGCGTGAACAACGCACAGCAGCTTGAACTGTCGACCGGCCGCCGCCTTGACGAACTGCGCCTCGTCGAACGCTGTTCCCCAATCCGCCTCAACCGCCGTCACCTCCGCGCCGGCCCGCTTGGCGACCTCGACCATCCGCGTCCCGAACACCCCGTTCACGCCGACCAACACCCGATCACCGGGCTCGATCAGGTTCACGAGGCACGTCTCCATCCCCAATGATCCCGTGCCGCTCATCGGGAGCGTGAGCCGATTGTCCGTACCCAGCACGTCGCGCAGCATCTGGCCGACCTCGTCCATCAGCTCCAAGAACGCCGGGTCCAAGTGACCGATCGTCGGTGCAGCCAAGGCGCGCAGTACGCTGGCGGGAACGTCGGACGGTCCGGGACCCATCAGAACGCGATTGGGCGGGCAGAAGGCTGAGCTCGTCATGGCGCAACCCTAGCAGAATCATCGAACGCCCCTGCGATCCAGTCCATCACCGCTCTGAGCTTCGGCACGCGCTGCTTGGCACGGTGGACCACCATCCAAAGCTGCCGCGACGGCAACGGACCGATGTCCTCGCCGCCGACCGCTGTCGGACTCACCTCGGTCACGTCTTGCAGTCGTTGGGCAAAGCCAACCGGTAGCATCGCAACC
>JAUIKB010001019.1 GCA_030430975.1 Polyangia bacterium | reverse complement strand
CAAAGTACTCGAGGTCATCTCGGTTAGCCCGCTTTCGGTTACCTACCGGGCGACGGACCAAACCCGCGGCACCGATGTCAGCCTGCAGGTGTTTCGACTACCGACCAAAGTCACGACTCCGCAGCGCAACGACTTCGTGGAGCGTCTCCGGCGACGCGCCGAAACGCTACTGCGACTGGCACCCTCAAACCCTGCGATCATCCGCCCGATCGAGGTAGGCGTGCTGCCCGAAGCTGCCGGCAATCCGTTCATCGCTAACGAGTGGCTCAGCGGTCGGCGGTTGAGCGCCGTCGTCCAGCATCGGGCGGACGGGCAGCAGGCCCCGTTGACAGCAGAACAAGCGCTCAATCTGCTCACGCCGATCGCACGCGCCCTCGCACGCGCTCACACGCCGCCGTCTGGAGCGCCGCTTCTACACAAGAACCTGGGCGCTGGATCCATCGTGCTCAGCAAGACGGCGGGTCACGACGCTGCCCGATTACTGGGCCTGGGTTACTCGGACATCAGTCAGCGGGCTCACGAACTGATGGGGCTGGCCTCGGCGACGCACGGAACGTTCAGTCCAGTCGAACCCCAAAACGCCGCGCCCGAGCAATGGGCCGAGGACCGGTACGGCAAGACAGGACCGTGGACGGACGTGTGGGGGCTCGCCCTGACGTACGTTGCGTGCGTGGTCGGCGCCGCGCCGCTGGCCGGCGACCAGACGTCGATCATTCGCGCGGCCACGGCCGAAGACGAACGCCCGACGCCTCGCGCGTTCGGCATACGCGTCCCGCATGCGCTTGAGGTGGTGCTGCATCGCGCGCTGGCGGTACGCCCTCAGCAGCGCTACCGCTCGGTGAACACGTTCTGGACCGAACTCGAACAGGCGGTGCTTCACGATCGGGCACCGTCCGTGGCAGTCCACCAGAGTTCGACTCCGCAACTCGAGCTATCTACTGGCGACCAACGCCCCGCGATCAAGGAACGCTCACAGCCTACGCACGCGGCTCCGACGGAGCCGTCGATAACACGACGACCGGTCGCGAAGCTGGCCGTCGCGTTAGCCGCCGTAGGTCTGCTGCTGGTCGTCCTCGACCGTGTCTACATGGCGATCGCTGAGTCTTCGTTGGAACTCGGACACATCAGCTTTTCACTATTGTCCGGCGTCGCGCTGCTAGCCGCGCTACTGGTAGCGGGGCTGCCGCTGTTCTTTCCACAACGCTTCCGACTGCGGTGAGACAAAACGAAGCGGGCCCATCGTGCGACGGGCCCGCAAACGTTGTTGGACGGCGACCGTGACTAGCGGCGACGGCGACGGCGACCTGCAGCCACCGCTCCGAGCGCCGCTAGAGCGCCGAGACCGAACGCGACATTCCCGCCACGTGGGTTGGCGGCTGCGCAGCTCGCGCTAGCCTGAGCTTCGCCTTCGGCTTCGCACTTGCCGTTGGCACAGCTAGCCGAACCACTCGCGCTCGCGTCGACCTTGACCTTCAGGATCGCGTTGAGCGCCTTGATGCAGTCCTCAAGATTGTTGCCGGCGTCGACGTACTGTCCGTCACAGTACAGAGCGCCCTCGGGCTTCTCACATTGCACTTCGCAGCCGCCCTTGGCAGTTGCGCGGCACATGCCCTGACACTCGAGCGCCTTGCACTCGACTCGCGCCGAAGCTTCACACGAGCCCTTGCAGCTCACCTCGCACTGCGCCTTGCAATCAGCCATCGGCGGCGTTGCTTCACACGAGCCCTTGCACTCGGCGTCGAGGTTGGCTTCGCAGCGAGTCTTGCAGGTCCCCTCGGCCTTCGCCTCGCACGACGACGTGCACTCAGCCTTGTTCTCATCGGCTTCGCACTCGGCTTCGCAGTCGGCCTTAAACGAGCCGCTACAGTCCGCGCTGCAGTCGACGTTCGCCGACGCTTCGCAGTTGGCTTCGCAGTCGAGCGAGCCACCTGTGGCCTCGCAGCTCGCCTCGCAGTCGGCCAGGTCGCCTTCGCAGCTACCCTCGCAGGTCGCCTTGGCGTCCACTTGGCAACCGCCACCGCTACACTCCGCCTCGCACTTGGCTTGGAAGCTAAACGGTTCGCACTTGGCCTTGCAGCCGCCTTCGACCTCGACCTTACAGGTCGCCTCGGCGCTGACGTCGATGTTGCCGCAGGATTCGATCCCGGCATGTGCGGACTGGGTGAACATGAGAGGCGCGGCCAACGCGGCGGCGCTAAGGACGGTCGAAGCAATCAAGTTACGCATGGGGGATCCTCGTAGTTGGTTAAGCGTGGCGGGACATGGCCCCCTATGGATACGGCCGGAGGGTCCCGAACTTCCCTGTTCGACGATCCTAGCAGGCTCCACATTCACCTCCCAAGATCTTCGAAATCACTCGTCCTTACTGACACTTGGCGAAGCCCGCTCGTTTTCTTCTGCTGCTGCGGCAAACGGCCACGGCGCGCGGGTTGGCGTTGCCGATGCCATCCAGCGATCTCTTCCAGGTGCGACGCCGTAGGGCCAGGTCTGTTCTAGACCTACACGAAACTTCCCGGGCGCTATGTCAGCCCGATCATAGCTAAGGACGTACCCCGCCGACTTGAGCTTTCGGATGATGCGCGGCAGGGCGCGCAGGGTATTCGGCGCATGAATATGGAAGAGCACGACGGCGCCTGGGCGCGCGCCGCGCAGCACCCGGTTCGTGACTTCGTTGGGGGTCACC
>JAUIKB010001018.1 GCA_030430975.1 Polyangia bacterium | reverse complement strand
CCCAGCAGCGAGCAGGTAGGACACCCTTCCCTTCGCATCGACCTGCTCGGTTGCCTCACAAGCGGCCGCCGCCTTGCTCAACGCAAGGGCCGCCGAGCGCGGATCTGCATAGCCCGTCCGTTGCAGCGTGAAGCGATGGTAGAACGCGCCCGACGCGTTCCTCGCAACGGGACGACGAGACTTAAACGACCAAACGTCCTGACCGAGCGGGCCGGAGCGCAACGTCCGATGCTTCGACGTGAACTCGGCTTCTAGGTGCTTGATGAAACCCGCCACACCGCTTGGTGTCGTGTCGGTGTTGAACGCGCTCGCGAGGCCGGAAGACGCAGCGCTGCTCGATGCGGCGGTCGGCGGATTTCGGCGTCCCACGTCAGCCCCGTCACACCCGCTCATCGGCAGGGTGATGCCAACAATTACTGCCCAAACTCGGCGCGGCATGGGTGTCACGAGTCGTGAACGTCCGAACCGCCGACTCGATTCCCGTCCGCCCATTTGGCGAGCCTAACCCGCTGCGCGTATTCTCTCGACGTGGGGTTTCGAAACAAAGGCGATGCGCGCCGTCTGCGAATCGACGCACTGGAGGACGACGTTGCGGAGCGCGACGAGGAGATCGCGCGGCTCAAGTTGGAGCTTCAGAAGACGAACCAGCGGAAACCGAAAAAGCGCAAGCGTAAGAAACGGGCCGAGGGTTCCGCCAGCGGCGAGCGCGAGCGAGCTTCGGTGTCGGTGCCGGATCGAGATACGTGGGAGCTTGATGTGCGCCCCCTCCGCTGGTCAAACCTGGTTGTGTTTCTCGGCTTGTTCGGTGGCATGGGGCTCTTCCTCATCTTCAGCTCGCGAGGCGACTATCGAACCGTGGTGTTGGGCGCAGCTTGCGTGGCTCTCGGCGCCGCGATGGGCGCCACGACGGCGGCACGCCAGCGTCTTGAACTCGACCGCATCAATCGAACCGTCACGATCAAGAGTCACCTGCTGTTGACGTGGAAGCGAACGGTGAAAGTGACCGACACCGAACTGCTGATGACGAAGCAGTACATGCAGCCAAAGCACGGCTCTAGCTGGACGCAGGGGACCCTGGTCCTGGGGGGGCGGACGGTGTGCAAGGGGAAGGAGGCCGCGCAACGCAAACTCGGTCGTCAGGTGGCCAGCTTCCTGGGACTGTCGTTCGACATCCGAACGCCCACCGCTGAGGAGATCGAGAAGCGCGCGCTGCGACCACTGATGTTCGTCTTCGGAGTGACCGCGATTGCGATGGCCGTTGCGGCTTTGCTCAACTTCCTAGGCTAGAACCACGCATGGGCAAGCTTATCAACGGGGTCTGGGTCAGCTCGGAGGAACAGACCCGTATCGGCGAACGCGGTGACTTCGTGCGCGGCGTCACGAAGTTTCGTAATTGGATAGGTCGCGACGGAACGTCTCCGCACACCCCTGAACCCGGGCGGTACCACCTCTTCGTCGCGCACAACTGTCCGTGGGCGCACCGCGCCATCATCGTGCGCAACCTCAAACGGCTCCAGGACCTGGTCAGCATGACCGTCGCTCACTTCCGACGGAACGAAGACGGATGGTGGTTCCCGGAGGGTATCGACGACTTCACACCCACCGACGGTAAGCTGCCCCTTCACGTCGTGTATTCGCGTTCCAGCGGGGACTACACGGGCAGCGCGACGGTGCCGGTACTGTGGGACCGAAAGCTGAAGACGATCGTTAGCAACGAGTCCGCCGAGATCATTCAGATGTTGAATGACGCCTTCGACGACCTCGGTGCCGATCCGATCGACCTGTATCCGGAGGCCCAACGCCCCGCTATCGACGCCGTCAACGAATGGGTCTATTCAGACATCAACAACGGTGTGTACAAGTGCGGCTTCGCTCGGACGCAAGAGGCCTACGAGGAAGCTTTCGTTCCGCTATTTCGGTCCCTGGATCGCGCAGAAACGCTGCTCGGCGAACACCGCTACCTTGCAGGCGACCGGCTGACGCTCGCGGACGTGCGTTTATTTACCACGCTGATCAGATTCGACGCGGTGTACTTCGGCCATTTCAAGTGTAACCTGCGCCGCATCATCGACTACCCAAACCTCGGCCCATACATGCGCGATCTATTCCAGACGCCTGGCTTCGGCGAGACGGTTCAGATCGAGCTGTACAAGAAGGGCTACTACGGACGAAGTCCAGGTATCAATCCGCGCGGCATCATCCCGCTCGGCCCAGAGCAAGACTTCACGGCCGCCCACGACCGCAATCGATTTGATGCCGACGCATAACCGAGCTTCGGCAGCGCTCGGCTACGCGAGTTCGAGCGTCATGTGGTGCTCGTCGAGCGCCTGTCCGTCGATGATCATCGCTGCGCGCTCCACGCCCCAGGTTCGAAACCCAAGGGTCTCGTAGAGCGCTTTCGCCTGGGTGGACAGCTCGCTGACGCACAACTGAATCTGTGTCACGCCCCCGAGCTCCCGCGCGTGCTCGATCGCCGACTCCATCAGCGCGCGTCCCAAACCCTCACCGCGGCAGCGAGGCGAAACGTACATTCCCCAGATCAGCGCTTTGTGCCGAGCCTTTTGGTGCGATTCCCTTACGACGCCAACGCTGCCCACCAGTCCGGAGGCGAATGCTCCGAACGTTACATTGTGCGGGTCATCAGACGCGAGGCGCGCCCTCACCTGCACGACGTCCGAACCCCGGTC
>JAUIKB010001017.1 GCA_030430975.1 Polyangia bacterium | reverse complement strand
CTAACGCCGACGGTGCTGGGCAAGATGCCGCTGTGGCCGCCGAATGCGCCGGTACTGGACGGGCTGACCGAGCGCGCCGCCAAGGTGCGCGAACGGACGCTCAAAAAGACCCTCGGCCGCGATGGCGGAATGGTCACCCGCGAGGATGATCTGTACACGATCACGTTCCCGTTCAAAGACAGCAACCGCGCGTCGCGGGCCGCCCACCGCATCGCTTCAGCGCTGGGCGTCGGCGTGCGGCGCTGAGCGAACCTAAGCGTCTTTGGGCGCCACCAGCTTGGCGAGCTCACCGCGATCGTGCAGGTCCATCACGATGTCGCAGCCTCCGACGAATTGCCCGTCCACGTACAGCTGCGGGATCGTCGGCCACTCGGAGAAGTCTTTGATGCCCTGGCGAATAGCCGGATCCGACAGCACGTTCACCGCCTCGAAGGGCTCGCCGAGCTCCTTAAGCGTGCCCAAGACACGGGCTGAAAACCCGCACTGCGGGAAGAGTTTGTTGCCCTTCATGAACAACACGATCCGATTCGCCTTGATGGTTGATTCGATCTGCTCGCGTGCGGCGGTGTCCATCATGTCGCTCCTTGAAGTTGTTGCCAGGCATCTGGCGTGTAGGTCTTGAGTGCCAATGCATGGATCGGGCCCTTCATCGCATCGCCCAGAGCCCTATACACGGCCTGGTGCTGTTGAATCGGGGTTTGGCCAGCGAACGCTTCGCTAACGATCCGCGCTTGGTAGTGGTCCTGCGTGCCCGTCAGATCGGTCAGCACGATGTCTGCATCGGGAAAAGCTTCAAGCAACATGCGCTTGACTTCGTCAGGGGCCATGCTGGCTTTTGTTACGCAGCGTAACCTTTCTGTCAACTGGTGGTCCGCCACGCGGCGCCACGCGGTATGCTTATGCGCGTGACTCGCCCTGCCCCACCACCCAAGCCACCACCCAAGCCGCCGGCCCGCCGTCCTGGCCCTGCCGATGGAGTCGGACCCGCTCCAGAGATGATGTCCGATGAGGCTAAAGAGGCACTAACGCTTCAGGCGCTCGGTCTGCGAAACGAGCAGGTCCAGGCGCGCATCGTGCACTACAAGGGCGACCTCGAAACGAGTCCGGAGCTAGACGCCGTGACCGCTCAGGTGGTGGCCCAGCTAAAGGCGATGCAGGGCGCGATCGAGGTTGGCGAAGACGCCGGTCAAGACCCCGACGCGATACAGGGCGAACAGATCGCGATTCTCGGTCGGCTGCTCACGCGGGTGTTCCAGCAGGACGCTCAATCGAGCCTGATCTCGCAGAATCTCAAGTCGATCGGTCGTCGCGTTGCGAAACTGTTCTTCGAAAGCGCCCTGCATGAGAAGACTAAGGGCGACAAGGACAAGACGATTCACCACGCCGAGCAGGGCATCTATTACGTGCTGCAACGGTACAAGAACCGCCTACGTGCCGAGCTTGAAGGTTTCGAATACGCCTCTGAAGACGTCGAGGCAGCGACGCTCGAAATGCTGGCGAAAATGGAGCGGGACCTGCAGGTCGGCTTCCTGTCAAAGCGCTCCCCGGAACTCAACAGCGTGATGCAGATCTACACGACCGTGTTGCTTGAGTTCTTCCAGAAGCATCTGCCGCCGCGAGTCGAGCAAATGGCCAAAGTCACGATTCGTGCCGCGCAAACCGCCGATCAACCCAACAGTGTCGGCTACAAGATTCATCAGGACCGGTTTCCCGCGTTTCGGGGGGAATGGGAGCGCGTGTTCGTGCAGCAAATGGTCAACTTCTGCGGTGACGAGCTGTTCGTTCGCTTGGGCGCAAGCGACGAGCAGGTTCTGGAAGAGACCGTGAAGTTCTTTACCGACCCACAGATCTTCAGCGCGACCTGTGAAGTCATCTGCGACGCGCTTTACGACTTCTTGTGTCTCGAAGGATTCCTCGATCTGCCGGTGGATTGGCGCGTGAAGTTAGGACGGGAAGCCAGCTAGCGCTGGGCGCTTGCGGCCTGTGAAAGTCTGGCAAGCGCTCATCGTCGTCGCTGCTGGCATCGGTCTGGCGGGCTATGCGGTGTTTGCCGGCAAGAGCGACCAGGAGCGCATTGCCGATCAGCTCGAGCGCCTAGAGCGCGTCGTCGAGATCAGCGGAGATGAAAATCTTCTTCTGCGTGGCAGCCGGATTCGCGGCGAATTTCAGGAGATCTTCGTCAAAGACGTCGCCGTTAAGATTCCGGAGCTCACGTCCCTGGGCTCCGGGCGCGCGCCGCTTGCCGGTGTCGCGACGCAAGCTGGCGCACGCTTCAGCAGCGCCGATATCGATTTCGGCAAGCTCGACATTTCCGTGGGTAATGCGGGGGCGAACGTGAAGGCGCCCGTAACGTTGACCGCCAACGATCGCGCAGGACGCGTGCGGTGCGACCGCCGCCAGGTCCGTATCGGTTTCGTGAAGGTCGACGGTGACTGGTTGATTTCAAGCGTTCGCGTGATCTCGAAGAGCGGAGCGCGGCTAGATGTCGAACCGGAATAGAGCGGCTCAACGAAGAACCCGCGGGTGACGGCTGCGAGCCGTGAGAGAACCCGAGCGCCTAGAACGTGTCGTCGTCTTCGCCGACTTCGACGATCGTGGATACCGTTGCGGTGCCGCCACCGACCGCGCCCAGCAGATTGAACGGCGGATTGACACGGCCTACCCGTGAGCTGTTGTCCACGATGACGTAGTACTGCC
>JAUIKB010000030.1 GCA_030430975.1 Polyangia bacterium | reverse complement strand
CAACCGCTTGAGCTCTGCCTCCCCGGCTGCCCAATCGTTGGCGCCGGGCGCCCAGGCGGTTAGTCCCATGTCCTTAAACGAGGTGGCGAGAGCTTCCGCCTTCCACGCGTCCTGTGTCTTGCGCGATGCATCGAGCACGGGATCCATGAACAGCATCGGCCCAGCGCCGACGAACAGGCTCGCCGGCGCCTTGGCACGCTCGGCTTTGAGCAGAGCCGCGGCATGATCGACGCCACCCAACATGTCCTTTTGACAGCCGCACGGCTCGAGCGCCCCAGCGACACCCGAGGCCACCACCAGTCTGAGCGTCGGCTGGGCCGGCATTGCCCGCTCGACGGTGGCGTCCGAATCAGGCGGCGTTTCGTCACAGCGGCAACCCGAGGCGGCCGCGGTGCAGAGCCAGGAAATCCCCAAGTAGCCGATAAATCGCGCCTGCCGGCCAGCCATGATTCCTCGCAACACTGCTGGAGTCTTAGAGCGCCTCGGTCTGGAGCGCAAACATCGACCCTGCCGATTGGTGGTCGTATTGGGTCATACTTGAAACAGTGCACGATGAACCGATCGTCGGCGGGCTGTTTGGACCGTTCAAGCTGATCCGGCGACTCGCGGTTGGCGGAACTGCGGAGGTGTTTTTAGCAGCGCCCCGGCGAGGAGACCGGCCAGCGCCCAAGCTGGTCATCAAGCGACCGTTGGACGGCCTCGCGCAGGCCGGGGACTTCGAGGCGCTCGAGCGCGAAGCCAGTTTGCATAGCGCCATCGTCGATCCGCATGTGGTCCGAGTTTTCGGTGCCGGGATGGTGGACGAAACGCCGTACCTCGCAATGGAGTACATCGACGGCGTCGATGCGTTCCGCTTGATGCGAGCCAAACGCGCTGAGCAGCGCCTGCTGCCGATCGAATTGGCCGTCTTCATCGCGCGACGCGTGGCACGCGCGCTGCTGGCCGTACACACAGCGAGCGACAAGAACGGCCGACCGCTCGCCATCGTCCACCGCGACGTCAGCCCTTCGAATATCTACCTGGGTTTAAATGGAGAAGTGAAGCTCGGCGATTTCGGCATCGCCAGGTTCTCCTCGAGCGAAGCCGAGATCACCGGAACGCTTGGCGGACTGAAAGGCAAGTTTGGATATCTCGCGCCAGAGCAAATCGCGGGGGAGCCCTTCGATGGACGCGCCGACTTGTTCTCCCTCGGGGTCGTGCTGGGAGAACTGCTGATCGGTGAGCGGGTGTTTCCCGGCAGTGGTCAGCTCGCTGTGCTGCTGGCGATCCGAGACGGCAACATCGCTCCGCTCCGAGCGGCGCGGGACCGCCTGCCTCCGGGTCTGTTCGAAATATGTGAACACGCCCTCGAGCCAGACCCGCTCCGACGATTCGAGTCCGGAGACGCTTTCGACGCGGCGCTGGCACCGTTTGAGCGCAGTCCGACGCGCGAGCTGGAGCGAGAGCTCGGACAACTCGTCGCCTGGGCAAGCGACTCGGCGCGACTTGCGAAACAACTTCAAGGCAGAATTCGCGACTCGGTCCAGCGTATGCGCGCGGTGCTCGACAGCGAACCGCAACCGGATTCGATATCCCCTCCGTCGACCGAGGCGGCTCGAGCGGGCATACCGACGCTGCGCCCGCGCGCGTCGAAGCGCCCAACGGACGCGCCATCACACTTCCGCACGTCAGACGGTCGCATCGAGCGCGACGTGCCGTTTCCGCGGCTGCTGGAGCTGGTCGCGACAGGCCAACTGAAGCCCGAAGACGAGGTCGCACTATTCGGAGCCGAGTTCACACCGATTCGTCAAATCGCCGAGCTTGCGCGTCATCTCCTGCCTTCAACTACCAAAACCACCGCGCGAATGTTCGGTCCTGGTTCACCCAATCTGCTCACCAGCGTTCCCGAAACGCCGCTTCTCAAGCTACTGGCCAAGTTGCGGTGTCAGCGCGCGACGGGAGCATTGTTCGTGACGCGGTCCACCGGACAGCAGCATCAGCAGCGCAAGGAGGTCTACATCCGCGACGGCGTCCTGCTCCACGTCGCATCCACCGAACGGGACGAGCTGCTGGGGGAGTACCTCGTGCGTCGCGGGACGCTTTCGCGAGCCGGACTTGAACACGCCTTAAACGTCATCCGCGACTACGGCGGGCACCTCGGCGACACGCTCGCGGACCTCAACCTGGTCGACGCAACAGCTTTATTTCGCGCCATCCGAAATCAAGGCCGAGACCGCGTCGCTGGACTCTTCCGGTGGCCCGTGGCCGACCTGGCGTTCTACGAACAGACGGAGCCGGGCACGGTGCAGTTTCCGCTCCAGCTCGATCTAGCCACCGCCATGATGGCCGGGTGCCTGGCCGATGCCGCCGAGGTCCTTCCAGATGGCGCCGGGATCCAACCCGGTGCAAGAGCCGCTCAAACGACAGAACGACGCGAGCGCGGCACAGCTCCGCGTTCGCTGCAATGGCTGGCGCGTCACAGCGAGGAACTCGCGATCGTCGGGCGGGTGCGCCAAGCCAGACAAACCGACGCGCAGCTACAGACCACGTCGGACGCCGAACTGGACGCTGCACTCCGCGTCGCCCACGAACTAAGCTGGATCGCCATCGAAGGCCTGCCGCGAGCGGAAGTCGATTGACGGCTAGTGGCCCCCTGGTAAGATTTGATTGAACGACCCGGGGGGGCCAATGCGACGCGAGACTGAATCACCACCACTTGACTCAGCCAAGGCAACAGCGAGCGGCAACGTTGCCATCGTGATCATCGAAGCCGGGGGACGCTGGCCGCTGTGGCTCGAAGAAGTCCGCATCGGCTCGCCCGACGTCGAAACGCTGGTGCAGCACGGTGAGGAACCGCGCGCCGAGCTGGTCGCGCGCGTGATGACCCGCCTGCGCACGCTGCTAGCACAGGGACAGCAAGTGCAAACCCTCGTGCTGGCGTGCAATGGCGCGACGGACCGAAACTCACTGATCGCGCGCGCTCAGATCGGCAAGGCGGCCGTGGCCGCCATGTCCAAGCAACGCGAGGGTCAGGTCCTGCTCACCGCGCACCAGGGACTCCCCGAATTGGTGGCTCCGATCCTCTCGAAACTGGCGGCGTCGCTCCAAGCGTACGCCACCGCGGGTGTCAACGTAGGCACGTCGGTGGGGCAGTCCGTTTCGGGCTTTTGGGCCAAGCAGGACATCGCCGACGCTCCCGACTGCCCGGGCTAACGGCACCGGCCGCCCGCGCGAAGCCCGTGTTAGGCTGCGCGGATGGGCGTGGTAGTGGTCGAGCGCAGTGTCGAATGCGCATCTACGGCGCGGCGACTTTGGTGCGTCATCACCGATACCGAGCGGATGAACCGTGCTATCGGAATGGGGCCTCTCAAGCTCACCCCGAATTCGGACGGTACCGCTGCGCGATACCTGGTCAAGACGGTCTCTGGGGGGTTCCCGATCGAGTACGAAGAGCGACCCTTCGAGTGGACGGAGAACGAGAGTTTCTCCGTCCATCGCGTGCTCCGGAAGGGTCTCGTGCGCGAGATGCGCAACACGTTTCGACTCGAGCCGCTCGAAGACGGGCGCACGCGGATCCACGTCAAACTTGAGGTCGAACCGAATTTCGGTCTGATCGCCCCAGTCGTTAGCATGCAGGTGAGGCGTTTTGCCGCCAAGCTGATAGACGAGTTCCGGCAAATCGATCAGGAGTTACAGGAAGGTAAAGACGGCCAGTTTTCTTACTACCGTCCGTCGTTCAACCGCGAGGCTCTTACCCGCGTAGGCGAGGTCCTGCTTGAATCCGTTTCAGACGACGACGTCGACATCGCCAAAAAGCTGACCCACTTTGTAGCCACCGCTTCCGACACCGATGTTGAGCGAATCCGGCCGTATCTGTTGGCCGACCGTTGGAAGGTGCCTCGCCGAAAGCTGCTGGCGGTGTGCCTCCACGCCGTTGCCGCCGGACTCCTTGAGCTCAAGTGGGACATTATCTGTCCGAGCTGCCGTACCAGCGCCGACCGCCTGGCCGCGTTGTCCGATCTCTCGGATCACGCTGAGTGCCAGCTGTGCGATCTGGAGTTCGAGCCCGAACTGGATCGGGCCGTCGAGGTGACGTTTCAGCCACCCGCCGCCCTGCGGAAAGTGGACCCGGGTCCGTTCTGCATCGGCGGCCCGGCCCGCACGCCCCACGTGATCACGCAACGCCTGCTGCCCGCCAACGGGCAGGTGACAGTGCGAGCACCGCGTAGCCCGGGCAAGTACCTGATGTTCATGCGCGGCGGAGCGACCGCCACCGTCAATGTGGAAGCAGACGGGCCGTCATCGCTCGGCTGCATCGCGACGGCCGACTCGATAACACCGAATAACCTCGTGGTTAGCCCTCACGCCAAGATAACCATCGACCACCAGCAGGACCTCGAAACCCACGTCAAGATCGAACGCCGCGACTATCGAGATGAAGCAGCGAGCGCCCACGAAATCAGCACGCTGGCAGAATTTCGACGTCAGTTCTCGGGGGAAGTCCTGCGCCCAGGCATCAGCCTGCGAGTGGCCCGGGTCAGTCTGCTGTTCACCGACCTGACGGACTCGACGGCGCTCTACGCGCGGATCGGTGATGCCAAGGCGTTCAAGGTCGTTCAGGAGCACTTCGACTTGCTCAACGCGATCGTCGACGAACACGGTGGCGTGATCGTCAAGACGATCGGCGACGCCATCATGTGTAGCTTCACTCAACCAGAAGCCGCGATCCGCTGTGCCGCCGCCATGCATGCCGCCTTCCCCAGTTTCCGTGACGCTCACGATGACGCCGGCAACGCTCGGCTCAAGATCGGCGTCCACGCTGGTGCCTGTTATGCGGTGACTGCAAACGGTCTGCTCGATTACTTTGGACAGACGGTCAACCTCGCAGCTCGGCTCCAAGGAGCCGCGCACGGCGGGGAGATCGTGATGGTGGAATCCCTCGCGGACGAGGCGCGCGAGGGCGGCTGGATCCCGAGCGACTCGATCGCGAACCGGTTCAGCGCTGAACTCAAGGGGGTCGACGGAGTCGTCGCGGCGGCTCGGGTGAAGCTGGACGACTAGCCCTCGGCCGAGGCCGAGGATCGCGGCTGCTCAATCGAGCGCGACAGCCGCCACGTGACGTAGAGCGGGAGCAACGTCGCCGCCATCGCGAACGCTCCAAACATGAACGTCTCGTTCAGCAGCGTAGCTAACCCCAACGCGCGCTGCTCGGTCGCCTCGGCCGGACTGCTCCACATCAGCCAAAGCAGCCGGGCGAGGACAGCCATCACGGTTGCACAGCACGACATCAGCAGCAGCAGAGCGCGCTTCGACAGGAATTCCAGGCGTCGTCGGTCGCGGGTCCGCTTGCCCGACGCGAGCAACCACATCGCGGCGATGTTGGCTGCGAACAGAACCGCCGCGGGAATCGAGAGCGTCGTCATGAAGCGAGGGCTGCACCGCCGGCGTCAGGGTCCGGACGGAGCGAACGGCAAAATGGTCTTTAGGTCTTCGTCGTTGAATCGCAAGTTCAACCCGATGAAGTAGTCGCGACGGTCGGGGCTGAGCACATCGTCCGCGCCTCCCAACAGCCACAGCCGATCGATAAACTCGTATCCCAAGCCGAGCCGCCACCGCGGCAGAACGACTTCCCCGAAACCGAAAAGGTCCTGACGCACTTCGAAGCGGTCGTCGAACAACAGCAAGTCCAACCCCAAGCCTCCGGTTGACTCCTTGATCCCAAACCGACCCGTCAGCGGACCAAAGCGCTGAGCGAACTGAAGCGAAAAACGGAAGTCGTTGGTCGTGACCGTTCGAACCTCGCGATAGGACGGCGGATCGTTCGGGTTGGTCGTCTGTACGTCGGTCTGTTCGAACTTGGTCCGGCCACGCGGATCGTTGACGATCTCGATCGAATAGTACTTATCCTCGCGCGGCTGAAGGCGCAATTCGACGTAGCTTTTTACCGTACTAGAAAGGAACTGATAGTCCGTCCGCAACGATACGACGGTCTGCAGACGGTTGATGCCTCCCACGAAAGCGCCGATGTCCTCGGTAACGCCCTCGATTTCATCGATGAGCTTTTCGTCTTTGCTCAAACGGCCAAGCGTTCCCTCACCGCGCGCCAGTCTTCCAGATGCGGTGTCGAGGTTCTTCAGCGTGGAGTCCAGCCGATCGCTAGCTCGGTTGACCTTCTTGATGATCTGCCGGACCTCACCAGGGTCGCGTTTGGTGTCGCCGTCGGCATCGGCCATCAGCCCGCGGACTTCCTTGGTGACCACGCGAATATCTTTCAGGATCGCGTCCACCTGAGGCTCGCCTTTGCGCGTGATGGATTCGACGTTTTGGAGGATCGATCGAATCGAGCCGCGATTCTCGCGCACCGTCTTGTTCAGAGCATCCGTGACGTCGGCGAGGTTCTGCAGGGTGGACTTGAGGTTCTCCTGGCCCTTCGGCGTGCCGATCGATTTGGCCAGCGAGTCGGCGACGAGCTTCACCTTCTTGGCGATGTCCGCAACGTCTTTGAGAATCTGGTCCGTGGTCGCAGCCTCGATCACCAGGTTGATCCGCTCCCCGTCCTCGATCTCTCGCTTGCCTTCGGTGCCCGGAATGATGGCGAGGAAATACTCCCCAAGTAGCGAGGAGCTGGTCTTGGCCACCGCGGCATCTTCGTACAGCTTCACGTCGGGCTGAATCTTGATGTCGATCCGCGCCTTACCGCCCTGAAGCTTGATGTTGTCGATGTGACCTACCGGGATGCCGGCGATCTTGACCTGAGAGTGCTTGGCGATCCCGGTCGCGTCCCCAAGCAACACATAGACCGAGTAGCCGTCTCGACTCCCCGCCGTCTTGCTCACGAACCGATAGATGAACAGCCCTGCAACCGCCATGACCACAGCAAAAACGCCAACTTTGGCAGCTGTTGAGAACCGGCCCACGACACCGACAAGCTACCAGCCGGCACGGCTGGCGTCGACTTTGCGTTGGGGCACGCCTTGTTGGCGATGTAGGCTTTCGACATGCGGTCTCGAATCCTCGTGTTCTCCGTCCTTTGCTTGATTTGCGCAGCATCAAGTGGTTGCGACCGCCGCAATCGGCGCGGGGCCAAAACCGCCGGCAACGCGACCACCGCCAAGTCCGCCGACCGCCCGCAGTGGCTACCTGCGTATACGAGCGCACAGCAGGCCGCCCTGGACGCGCCTCCAGGAGCCCCTGTGCGCACGCCAGCGGCTCCTATCTACCCGGATCTATCGGATTTCACCTACGCTACGCGGCGGCCTTTCGACCCGCAGCGGGCGACCACCGCCGCGCAGACCGTCGACAATGCCGTACGCGATTCGCCGCGGCTGTACGTGGTTCAACAGCGCGATCTGGGGACGAACCACCAGGGGCAATACGGACCAGAAGCCCCCATCGAGCCCGATCCGTGGGTTAGAGCCCAGAAAAACGCTGCTGGACGCTACGGATTGGTCTGGTCGACGCCAAGCGACGCCTCCAAGCCGATCATCGATCGAGGCAACGCCGCACTCGCCGCCGGTCAACTCGACGCAGCTGAGCGCTCGTTTCAGACGGCCACCAACGCCAACCCGAAAGTGCCGGCCCTGTGGCTGTGGCTCGGGGACGTTCAGGCGGCACGGGGAAACGACCAGGGCGCTGAAGCCTCCGCGCGCAGTGCTCTGGCGATCGCGCCGCGGTACCCCGCTGCGCATCGCCTGCTCGCAGACGTGCTCATGCGCCGCGGGGACATCGCTGGCGCTCGCAAGGCCATCGCCCAGGCGCTCGCTGGGTATCCAACCAGTCACAAGATCTGGCAGAGCGCCCGACGAATCGCCAGGATCAACACCCGGCCTTCGCCCCCGAACAGTTTTTTTGACGTAGGAAATAGCGGCGCGATCGTCGTCGCCGCACCGACGCCGACCGCACTCGTATACGCCAAGTGTCGCGCCGTCGTCCGCTATGAAGAGGACCTGCGCGCGCAGGTCTTCGGCGCCGCGGCGCGCAGTCCGTACCGTCTATCACAATCGGAAGAAATCTTCTGTCTCGAAGCGATGATCGGCGCTGCGTCGGGGGCGAACGCACCGGTGCCGACAGATCCAGCCGGAACGCCAGCACCGACCACACCTGCGCCCGCACCGCCAACCCCGAGCGGACCGCCCGCGCCGCCGGCCGGACCGCCCGCACCGCCGGCCGGAGCGGCGCCGGAGGCACATCGGGACTTTCGCCCGATCGACCGGCGAACGGCTCAGAATGCGGCAGCACCGCCGAGCTCGGCCCCGCCCGTCGCACCCCCACCCCCAGTCGCGACGGCACCGGTCTCGCCGGCAGCTCCACCTCCCGCACAGACAGCGCAAACGACCTGGGCAACGCTGACGGCGGACGCAGCGCTAGGCGAGTACGTGCTGTTCGAAATCGTGGGCGCGCACCGACCGGAATGGTGTCGCGTAGCTCCCGACGAGCACTACGCCGCCGTCACGCGTTACATCGAAACGCACGTCTTAGCGCAATAGTCAGGGCACTCCTGTTGAAGGCCGCTTATCGCCGAGTTCTGCGCGTCGGGTGCGCCGCGCTGCTTCTGGGCTGTAGCGGGCGCCAACACGCCGAACCCGTTCGCATGAGCGCGCCGGCGGAGACCACCGAACCGCCGCCGTCCCTGCCCGCGGGCGCCGTCGTCGGTGACGCCGCGCTGCAGATTCGGTGGAACTCCGAAACGCGCGCCGCACCCGCTCCGATGGTGCCCCTAGCGACGGGCTGTCGGGGCGTGGACGCGCGGCTCTCGCAAGTCGCGCAGGCCTGTGCGGTCCGACTTGCCGCCGGAGGCGGTTCTATCGAACCGAGCGACCTCGCCATGGCCATGCGCGTTGTGGGGTCACCATACGTGTGGCCGAAGCTCTGGACGCTCCGGACGTCACCGTCGGCCACGGACACCGAGCAGCGCGCGCGGCGCTGGATCGACCGTACGTCGAGCGGCAACCGGCTGTGCGGAGTGGGCACGGTCGACGCAGCGTCCCGGCGCTACGTAGCGCTGATCGCCGCCGACGCGCTCGGTGAGTTGAGTCCGTTGCCCACGCTGGTCCGTCAGAACCGCTGGGTCACCGTGGAGGCGCGTCTCGGCGGAAACGAGGGGAGCGTCATCGCTCTAGGTCCGAGCGGCGCGCCGCGGATACTGCCCAGCGCGGGCGCAGGCGACAGGCTGCGCGCCAGCTTCGCCGTCGATCAGCCCGGAAGGTGGGCGATTCAGATCCTGGTTCGGGCAGGCGACGGCCCCCGTCCCGCACTCGAAGCCTGGATCCATGCCGGCGCCGCGCCCGAGACTCGGGTAAAGGCGTTGCGCGCCCCGGGCGAAGGCGCTGCATCAGCTGGCGCCCCCGACGAACGGCTGGTCGCGATGATCAACGCCGCGCGCCGGCAGGTTGGCTTGAGATCGCTGCGGCAACACCCGGACCTAAACGCTGTAGCCGATCGCCACGTCCAAACAATGCTGGCGGCCAGCCGGATCGGTCACCGCCTGGGCACCGGGTCGCCCGCCGAACGGGTCGGAAACGCCGGAATCGATGCCGAAAAGGTCGGCGAAAACGTGGCTCGCGCAGCGTCGCTAGCGCGTGTTCATCGGTCCCTTTGGGCCAGCCCATCCCACCGTGGCAACCTGCTCGATCGGCGTTTTACGCACATTGGCGTCGCGGTAGCAGAATCAGACGGACAACTCTGGGTGGCCCAGCTGTTTATCGCGCTCTAGCAGCCGGAGGCCGCCGCTGTTCAGAGGGCTTTTCAGCGGGCCCGCGGTCATATACGTTCAGCCTCTCGATTTTCTCGAGGGCCCCGCGCTGACGCGGGTCTTATCGGAGGCTGGATGTCCACCCGCATACGATCCTTTCTGCTCGCACTCGTCGCCACGTTGGTCGTTTTGGGCGCTACCGCGTCCGCCAGCGCCCAGGAGAAGACGTTCACCCTCGACCGGGCGTCCGTAAGTGGCGCGTGGGACGACGGCTTCATGGTCTGGCGACCCTACATGCACCAAAAGTCGCGCTACTACGGCACTGCGGCGCTGGGGTACGCGCACAACCCGTTGCGGCGCGAGAACGTTACCGAAAGCGCGAAGGCGAAACAGGACATCGAGGCACCGCTACGGTTTCAGCTGCACACCTATCTCACGTTCGGCGTGGAGCTCGCCAACCGACTCGGCATCAACCTTCAGCTACCCGTCATCGTGTACCAATCCGGTGGCGCGGACCCGCAGTTCGCGGGCGTGGGCAGCGGTTTGGAGCGAAACCCAGTGGTGCTCGGAGACGCGCGCCTCGACGGCCGGCTCAAGTTTTACGAGAGCGATAGCGGTTTCCTCAAGCTCGGCGCCGGTGGCGCGTTCTTTCTACCGACGGGTGGCAACCTGTCGTTCGGAGGCGACGATCAGGTCGGCGGCTACTTGTTCGGCGCCGCCGAAATGGACTTCGACGGCTTTTTCCTCGCCGGTAACGTGGGTCCGTGGTTCCGACCACAGCGCGGTATCCTGGGGGATAACGCGAGCTTGGATCTCGCATCGGAGCTTCGCTACTCGGCGGGCGCCTACATTCCGCTTCGAGACAACAAAATCCGCTTGGGCGCCGAGATCTGGGGCACGACCGGCATCGAGAAAGCGCCTGATGGCGGCGAGCAAACGTTCTTCAAAGGCAACAACACAACCGTCGAGTGGAACGGCCAAATCCGCTTCAACCTGGGCAAGAAGCAGCGCAGCTTCTTCCAGGCGGGCGGTGGTACACGCCTGACGGCCGGCTACGGCGCCGCTGACTTCCGCATCTTGGCGATGGTCGGCATCTACGACACCTGGGGCAAGGTGACTCCGCGGCAGACGCGGCGCGGCGGTACCGTAGCGGTGACCGCAGATCGCGACAGCGATAACGATGGCTTCCCCGACGACATCGATATGTGTCCGACCGTGCCAGAAGACAAAGAGGCGCCCGATCCCTCCGACGGCTGCCCAGGCGACCCGGACAGCGACAAAGACGGCATTCCGGACAGCGCGGACGATTGTCCCGAAGATCCCGAAGACAAGGACCGGATTCAGGATCACGATGGCTGCCCTGAAGACGACGCCGATAAGGACGGCATCCTCGACAAGGAAGACAAGTGCCCAACCGATGTGGGCATGCCGAACAAGAAAGATCCAGAGAAGCACGGCTGCCCGGTCGACACCAAGGTCGACGAGGGCTCCGGGCAGATCATCCTGCTCAAGCCGATTCAGTTCGCAACCGGCCGCGCAACGATCAAGGCCGTCAGCTTCCCGATCCTGGACGAGGTTGTGCTGCTGCTGAAGACGCGCAAGGAGCTAAAGATCGCGGTCCACGGCCACACCGACAATCGCGGTCGCGCGGCGATGAACCAGCGATTGAGTGAAAACCGCGCTGCTGCCTGCGTTAAGTACCTGGTTACCAAGGGCATCGACGAGAATCGGCTGCAGTCACAGGGCTTCGGTCCGGACAAGCCGCTCGACACGAACGACACAGCCAACGGACGCGCACGCAACAGGCGGGTCGAGTTCAAGATCGTCGGAAAGTCTGGTGAGGACACCGATGACGAGGATGAGGACGACGACGACTAGCGCCTGGACGCTACTCGGCGCCGCGCTCCTCTGAATTCTGCGCGGAAAGCGGAAACGGCCCGACCCGGGCCGCCTTGCCTTAATATTGGCTATTCGGTCAACGTCCGAGTTGCGACCGCTATTCTCAGCTCGGTTGTCTTGCTCGTGGCAAGCGCGCCTGCGCAGGCGCAGCCCGAACGGCAGGACCGTTTCGAGTCGGCGTCTGGTATCGACGACAGCTGAAGATCGCTAGCATAGGGCGGTGTCGCGCAAGGCGCCTTTGGTGCTCTACCTGCCGTTCGACCTGGTCGAGTCGTTCAGTCTGCGCCGCGTGATCGCGGCGCACGCTCAAACGTGGAGCGACGGCTACGCATGGCTGGAGCAGTTTGAATTACGTTCCCAGGAGCGAGCGTTCGCTCGGCAGATGCTGAGTCGAAAACGCAACGTATGGCTGTTCCGTTGCAACCAGCGACAGCGTTGCGGCGACTTCATCACCGTAGACATGTCGGATCCACTGCCCGCTGCGCGACGGGTCAACGTTATCGAACTCAAGCAGAACCAGCCCCTATCATTCGGCTCGGGCAGCGATCTGCAGCGCTCGTTCTGGCGCAGGGCGACCGCCGAGATCGAAGCCGAGCACGGCATTATCGACGCGGAGTCCCCGGTCAGCTTTCCCGGCGGGGGCGAATCGGAGGTGCTGTCGCATCTGCTGGGCACCCCCGGCCCCGTTGGATAACTGAGAAACTCAGGAACTTCCGCGACCCGCTGCGTGTCGGTGCAGTCCATGAAACGTGCTCACTCATGGGTCGCCGCTGTCGTGGGCTGTTCACTCCTGGGCTGCGCCTCGCGCGCTACAGATCCGGTCGCGGCGACATTGCCGCCGCCCGTAGTTCCGCGCTTCGAACTGAACGTCCAAACGCCGGACGAGGGCGCGCAACAGCAGAAGCTTCGGGCGATCGAAGACGCGCCCCGGACCAGCGTCGATCCGCCGAGCGGCAAGCTCAGCAGCCGGGGTGCTTCCGGCTCTGCGGTCGCAACGCCCAGTCGATCGCCTCGACCGGTGATGCGATTGGGTGACGCCGATGCGTTCTGCCCGAAAGACCTACGCAACTCGACCCGCACCGCGAGCGCCTCACCAGAGCCCTGTACCTGCGCGGCAGGCGACCCATGCTGTAGCTGCCTATGAGCGCTAGCTCTTGGTTTTCGATTTGGGTGCCCGCTTCGGAGGTGCGCCCTTTTTCTCCGAGTCGTATTCAAAACGAAAGCGCTTGCCGTCGTATTCGAGCTTCCACCCGTCCTCCTCAAGCTTAAACGGCTTGAGCCCGGGACCGCTCGACGGCCCCCAATGAAACTTGAACGTCTTTCCCGACGTCTTGCCAGGCCCGGATCGCTTCGCGGGCTTCGGTTTGGGTAGCTTCGCCAACAGCACCCGAGCCTTGCGGTTGCGAACGACCACTGTGCGGACCGTGCGACCGGACTGGTTCTTCAGAGCCTTCGTTACATCGAACGCGGATCGAACGTCCTGCCCGTTAACGCTGACGAGAACATCTCCGACCTTCACGCCAGCTTTTGCAGCGGGACTGCCGGCCGCGATCTTGGCTACCAGCACGCCACGGTTCGGCTTGGCGCCAAAATGGATCCGCAGTTCCTTGCTCAGCGACTGCACACTCAGCCCGAGCTTTGGCCGTGTCGAAAAGCCGAAGGACCAGTTCCGAACCCGCGGGTTCTTCACGGTGGGTTTGGGCACGCGCCGTGAGCGCTTCGCCGCAGGCTTGGGAACGACGACCCTCGGAGCGTGCCGGGACGACTTAGCTGCGTGGGCGCACGGCGCCGTGAGCACGAGGCCAGATGCGATACTCGAGAGAATCAGAACCCTTGAAACACTCATGGCTCAAACAATAGCACCGCTGCCGAACCTGACCACAGCACGCGACTCTACTCGGTGCGGACGATGACGTGGAACCCGGCTTTTGTTTCTACAACATAACTGAGTCCGTTGACCTCCAGCGCGAAAGCCGCATCCGCAAAGCGCGGATTTACATCATCAGCTCGAACCGTCCCGAGGTTTCCGAACGTTGTACTGCGAGACTTCTCATCGCTGAATTCCTGAACCACGGCTTCGAAGTCATCGCCGGCCTCGAGGCGTTTCCTCGCCTCGAGCGCCTTCAGGCATGCCTCCTCGCGCGACCTGGGAGCCTGATCTCTTGGCAGCGCGTCATGGCGCACGAGGATGTGCGCGACTTCGATCGTCTCCGGCGCGTTGTCGGGACGCGTGCGAGCTGCCGCCGCGGCGGCCAGGCAGCGCTCGCCCGGCGTCGCCTCGGACCTGTCGGTCACGGGTGACGTTGGCGGAGGTTGTACGTCGCCGCCGCATCCGACCAGGACTATGGCCACCGCGACTGCCACTAGGCTCTTCATCAGCAGCAGCTGAGCGCCGGCGTTCAGGTGCGTCAAGGTCGCTTGGACCCGCACGCCCAACGCAAAACGGGCGTCACCGGCCTGGTGACACCCATCAACTCGAGCAAGTTGTCCGATCGCTACTTGGAATGCGGCGGCATCTTCATTTCTTTGAAGATGACGTGCTGCCGCACTTTGGGATCGTATTTTTTCATTTCGAGCTTGCCGGCCTGCTTACGCTTGTTCTTGGTGGTGTAGTACGTGAAGCCGGTGCCGGCAGTCGACACTAAGCGGATGTTGTCGCGCATAACGAGCGGCTCGTACCATGCTGATCGGGGCGTCGCAACCGAGTGATCGACCCAGCTGCAACTACTGAGCGACTGCGCAGGTCGCGCGAAGGCTTGACTATCGCCACGCGCCGTGGCTAATTCCCGGCCCTTCCGCCGCGATTGCGGCGCTCCGGAGACAAGTATCATGAAGCGCACTTATCAGCCGAGCAAGACGAGCCGGCTCCGCACCCATGGCTTTCGTAAACGCCTCGAGACCAGTGGCGGGCGCAAAGTGTTGAAGAACCGTCGCCGCAAGGGTCGCTGGCGGCTGGCCGTTGGCACTTACAAGAAGTAGCGGCGCCGACCAGCGGTTACCGCGGGCGCGCCGCCTGCGAAAACGGCATGAGTTCCTGACAGTCCAGCGACGCGGCGTGCGGGTACGCACTCGCGACTTCATGCTGCTTCTTGCCTCATCGAACGCGCCGACGCGCCTGGGA
>JAUIKB010001016.1 GCA_030430975.1 Polyangia bacterium | reverse complement strand
GGCGGGCTGATCGTGGCGACCGTCACGGATGGATGTGGAAGCGGGCGGGCTTCCGAGGTCGGAGCCCGCCTTGGTGCTGAGCTTTGGAGCGCTGAGGTTGCCCGTTTGCTGCGCGCGGGTGCCAACCCGAGTGAGCCACTGTGGCGCGCTGCCGAGCGCCGACTCCTCGCGCAGGTATCGGAGCTAGCAGCTGCGATAGACGCACCTCTCGAGGCCGCGGTCCGAGACTACTGGCTATTCACCCTGCTGAGTGTTGCATTCACGCCGGCCGGTGGTTCTGTATTTCTGCGTGGCGACGGCATCGTGGCGTTGGACGCTGACGCGACGCACGTTGAGGCGCCGAACAACGCGCCAGACTACCTCGGGTACGGGGTAATCGGCGCCGCAGGTCGGGTCCGCCCCCGAATATGGACGGTGCCGCCGGACTGCCGGCGAGTGGTGTTAGCGACCGACGGTGCGTCTCAGTTGATGACTGAAGATGCGCGGCTCTCGGCGACGTTCTCCGATTTGATCGACGACGCGAAGGTCGGTGTACACCCGGACTTCGTTCGACGCCGTCTCTATCGCCTCGCGAGGGGCCGCGACGCGATCGATTGGCAGGCGCGACGCGTCGAGCGACAGCCTCCGCTGCTGCGCGACGACACTACCGTCTGCGTCCTGACACGGAGCTCGCCATGCACGTGATCGTGGGCGGCAGGTCGGTTCGCGTCCGCGCGGATCGCAGTATTGGAAAGGGTGGCGAGGCCGACGTTTACGCCCTGGGTCGTGCTCAAGCCCTTAAGCTCTTTAAGCCGCCGAGCCACCCCGACTTTGCCGCGAGCGTTGACGATCGGACTGCCGCCGAGCGGCGGATAGCTGAGCAACAGCGCAAACTTCGTGAATTTCCTGTCGATCTGCCGGGCGCAGTCATCGTGCCAGAGCAGCTCGCCTATGACGCAAACGACCCAAGTCGAATCGTTGGATACGCGATGAAGCGGGTCCCGCGTGCGACTCCGCTGTTTCGTCTCGCCGAGCCCCGGAATCGCAAGCTCACGGAAGTCGAGCAGGTGTTGACGTGGCTCCGATCGGTGGGGGCCGCGCTGACGGCGATTCACGAGCGGGGCGTTGTGGTCGGTGACTTCAACGACTTCAATCTGCTCGCCCAAGGCGATGACGTGTTTTTTATCGACGCGGATAGTTTCCAGTTCGGACGCTTTCCTTGTCGGGTGTTTACCGAACGGTTCGTCGACCCGCTATTGGCCGGTTCCAAGCCGACTGGGCTGGCGCCACGTTCGCCGATGTCGAAGGAGTCGGATTGGTATGCGTACACGGTGCTCGTGTTCACCCTGTTGCTCGGCGTGTCACCGTACGGTGGCGTTTATCGACCAGCTCGTGCAAGCCGTCGTGTCAATCACAACTTGCGGCCGCTCAGGCGGATCACGTTGTTCGACGACGACGTCGTCCGACCGCGTGCCTCCTTGCCGCTGGCAACGCTCGCCGACGACTTGCTGTCGTACTTTCGTGCGGTGTTCGAGGATGATGTTCGTGGTCCGTTTCCGATGCAGCTTCTCGGCGTTCGGTTTTCACGTTGCGGGGCTTGCGGTGCGGAATTCGCTCGCCGTTCTTGTCCGGTCTGCGCGCTAACGGTTCAGCTACCTCCGAAGCAGCTGCGCCAAGGCATAGCGGTCGACGTGTTGCGCGAGTTTCCGAAGGGGGCGCAGTTACGTGCCGCGCGCGTGACCGATGGCGCCGTCGAGTGCCTGATCGAGTGCGGTGGCGAAGTGTTGAGCAGTCAGGGCGGTCGGTGGACTGTTGTCGGCGGCGCTCGTTATGAACTCGCTTCTCGGCCGGTAGTCGTGACGGCGACATGGCAGCTCCAAAGCGTTGACGGGCGCGACATATACGACGTGGTCGACGCCTGGAGTGATGAGCCAGCGGTGGCAGCGAACGAGCATCACGTCTACTGGGTGAGTGGCGGCCGTCTGATGCGCGACGCTGCCTACTCTCCTGTGGAAATCGGGCGGGTGCTCTCCGGTCAGACGCGCCTTTGGGTCGGTGCGAGGTTTGGCGTCGGGTTCTATCGCGCGGGCACGCTGACGCGTGGCTTTTGCTTCCATGCGGAGCGTCAGCACTTGGATGACTCAGTCGCCTTGCCGCAGCTGACCGGGGAGGTTGTGGACGCCCAGTGCACGGTCGGTGACCGGCTGGCCTGGCTGGTGATTCACGAGCGTCGCGCGGCCAGCAGCGTCGCTCATCTCGTCGTCATCGCGCGTGATGGCGCGGTCGTCTACCAACGCACCGCGCCCGGGCACGCCAGCGACTGGATGCTGTCGGTGCGTGGTGCGGTGGCGGTCGACAGCACGCTGTTGGTTCCCACCGACCGCGGCGTCGTGCGTGTGCAGATCGATAACGGCCGCGTTCGCTCGCCGCACGTGTTTGCCGGCACCGTTGATTGGGTCGACGCGGAATCGCGTCTGTTCGTAACGCGCGAGGGACTCGTCGCCGTTTCGGCGCGCCGCGTCGTTAGGCTTAGTGTTGTTAGTTAAACCAAGGAGAAAAAATGAAACAAGATCTGCCTCTTCCTGAACACTACGATGCAACCGTTGCGGCCAGCTGGTCATACTCGCCAGACGTCGCGCAACTCGAACGAAGCGCTACGGCCTTCGCGGAACAGCATGCGATTAAGCCGACAAGCGTCGCAGCATCGAACGTGCCCTTGCTCTTGATTGACGTGCAC
>JAUIKB010001015.1 GCA_030430975.1 Polyangia bacterium | reverse complement strand
GCCGCACCGGCTACGAAGACATGGTCGTCTCCCGCACGTATGCACCCGGAAAAACCGCTGGGCTTGATCTTCGGCTGCGGCTCTTGCCGGCCGAACTCAAGATCTCCGCCAACCAGCCGGGCGCCATCGTGCGACTCGACGGTCGCGACGTCGGACCGGCCCCGCTCAGCTTGCTCCGTCCGGCGGGACGCTACCGCCTGGAAATGACCAAAGATGGTTTCGAACCCTACGAAACCAGCGTCGACGTCGCGCCCGGACAACGGGCGGATCTCAGCGCCAAGCTGATCCAAGAAAAACAGTCCATCACCGGCCAATGGTGGTTTTGGGCGGGCATCGGCGCGGTGGTCGTCGCCGGTTCGCTCATCACCTACGCGCTGACGCGCCCCGAACCGGACCCGCCGCCCTACGACCGCGGCAACACCGGCTGGCTCGTCGAGCCGCTCGGCTTTCATTTCTAGGCCGATATGTCCGACGCGCCGCCCCTTAGCCAAACGCTGCAGCCCACTCAACGGGTCGGCAACTTTCAGCTCACCCGCCTGATCGGCCAAGGCGGTATGGGCGCCGTCTGGGCGGCTCAACACGCCGTTACCAAGAAGGAGGTCGCGCTCAAGTTTCTCAAGACGCCTGACCTCGACAGCGAAAAGATCCTGCGGCGCTTCTTTCGCGAAGCGCGCGCGGTGAGCGCCGTGCGGCACCCGAACGTCGTGGCCGTCCACGACGTGATCACTCACGACGGCCTGCCGGTGATGGTCATGGACCTGCTCGAGGGGGAAGATCTCGGCGCGCGCCTGGAGCGTCAGCCGAAAATGGCCCTGCGCCGCGCGGCTCAGATTCTCGTCCCGATCATCGACGCACTGCGCGTCGCGCATCACAGCGGCGTCGTGCATCGCGACCTCAAACCCGACAATATCGTGCTGCACCGTCGCGCGGACGGCCAATTCGAACCGAAGCTGATCGACTTCGGCATCGCGAAAGTCGACGCCAAGGTCGAGGAGTCGACAGACACCAATCAGCTGACTCAGACCGGCACGATGATGGGCACGCCGTACTACATGGCGCCAGAGCAGGTGTTCGGCGAAAAGGACGTCGACCATCGAGCGGACATCTGGTCGATGGGCGTCATCCTCTACGAGTGTCTCGCCGGACGGCGACCGTTCGAGGGCGACAACTTCGGGCAGCTGTTCAAGGCGATCACCCTGAGCGAAGTGCCGAAACTGAGCGAAGCCGCGCCCGAGCTTCCGCTGCCCGTAACCCAGGCGGTGATGGCCATGCTCGTCAGGGAACGCGCCGGGCGCGTCGACTCCCTGGACGCTATTCTCGAAGTGCTCAGCGCCGAACGCGATGGCGACGGCTCGCTCGTCGCGCCGACCCAGCCGCCGCCCTCGGGTCGCGCACCCCGTACGCAGTCGGCCCTGTCGCACACCCAGCCGCCGGAAATTCCGGTGGCCAGTCGGCGACCACTGATCGTCGGCGGCGTGCTCGCCGGGGTGGTTGCGATCGGCGTCGGCGTTTACGCCCTGCGCACGCCCGCGGAGCCGACCCCGGCCGCCGTCGCAGCGTCCGCGACCGTCGCCTCCGCCCCAAGCCCGGAGCCGAGCGAATCGCCGTTGGAGCCACAAGTCGAACCGGTTACCGCGTCGCCAGCACCCAGCGCGTCAACAGCCCCGAGCCGCCCGCGCGCGGCGACACGGCCCGCCGGGAAACCGACGACCAAGCCGACCGTGACGGCGACGGCAAAGCCGACCGTCACCGAACCGAAGCCGCCGGACAAGTTGCCCGGAGGCGTAGTCGGTAAGACGCCGTTCTAAGACCGAGACTGGAAGCGGACCCCGACCCGGACCCGGACCCCGAAGACGGTGGTACGATACCGCCATGCGTTTCGCCTTTTGTGCCCTGCTGATCGGTAGTTCATTATTTTCTGCGTCGATTGCCTACGCCGAGACGTATCGCGTGGGGCCGACTCAGCAGTACCAGCAGCTATCGGATGTGACGTCTTCGTTGCAACCCGGGGATATCGTTGAGGTCGATGGTGACGCGACGTATTCCGGCGGCTTGGTGTTCGATCAAGCCGGCACCGCCAACTCGCCGATCACGGTGCGCGGCATTCCCAAGAACGGCAAACGTCCGCTCATCACGGGCGGCAACAACACGATCGAGGCGCGCGCTGACCACTACGTGTTCGAGGGGCTGGAGCTGACGGCCGGTTCGTCACGCTGCTTTTTTCACCACGCGGACGACATCACGTTGCGCGATTCGGTCGTGCACGACTGCCCCAAGCAGGGCGTGCTCGGCGCCGATCAGGATTCCGGGTCGCTCCTGATGGAGTACGTGGAGGTCTACGCCTGCGGGGGCGGGACGCAGGACCATCAAATCTACATGGCAACGGATGAGGCGGCACATCCAGGCAGCGTGTTTCGCATGCAGCATTGCTTCGTTCACGACGCCAATGGTGGCAACAACGTGAAGTCGCGAGCGGAGCGTAACGAGATTTACTACAACTGGGTCGAAGGCGCGCTGTATCACGAGCTCGAACTGATCGGTCCCGATGGCGGCAATCCCGCGCTGGCTCGCGAGGATTCGGACGTGGTCGGCAATGTCTTAGTCAAGGACAAGACCAGCTACGTCGTGCGCTTTGGTGGCGACGGAACGGGGGAGACCGACGGTCGCTATCGCTTCGTGAACAACACGGTTGTGGTGCAAAGCGGTGGGAGCGCCGTGT
>JAUIKB010001014.1 GCA_030430975.1 Polyangia bacterium | reverse complement strand
TTCTGCCGACTCGGTTGGCGCAGCGGTCGACGCTGATGCGCGTGCCGAGACGCCAAGTGATTCCCCAGCGGATGGCGTGAAACCGCTCGACATCCTACGGGTAGGCGGGGCGGCGGTGGGGCGACGCTCCGCCGCGCAAGCCGTCACGCCCCCCGCAGCGATGGTGAATAACGCGGCAAGTCGAACGGTGCGGCACCAGGTTTCGTCAGAGTGGTAACGCCTTCTTTCCGGCATGACCGTGTTCTAGCTCGGCAACGGCACGCGGTCGGGGCGACTCCGCACAATTAAGCGGTGTTTGTATACATCAGCGCCCTACGCGACTGACCAACGCCTCCTCGAACGGCGCAAAATCTTCGCGCTATTTCGGCCGATTGCCTTAAGTTCCAGGGATGCCCGACCCCGCTACGCCCGCTGCCTCGCCCGAGCCGCCTAAACCGTGGCTGGCGGACACGCTCGCCTCTCTGGTCGTCTTCTTGGTGGCGCTGCCGTTGTGCATCGGCATTGCGGTGGCATGCGGCGTGCCGCCCGAGCGCGGGCTCCTGACCGGAATCGTAGGCGGCATCCTCGTGGGCATCATCGCTGGCGCGCCCCTGCTCGTCAGCGGTCCGGCCGCAAGCCTGATCGTCCCGGTATTCGACCTAGTCGAGAATCACGGTTTGAAGGCGCTGGCGCCGGTCGTGATGCTGGCGGGCCTGTGGCAAGCGATCGCCGGTGTGCTGCGCCTAGGCCAGTGGTTTCGCGCGGTGGCTCCGGCGGTCATCCACGGCATGTTGATCGGCATCGGCGTGCTGATCCTCGGATCTCAAATGCACGTGGCGATCGACGAAGATCCCAAGTCGTCGTTCGTTCGCAACGTGATCACGTTGCCGGGCGCCGTGTTCAAGCGGCTGTCGGGCGGAGTGGACTCAGCGACGCCTGTCGCGATCCTGCTGCTCACGATCGTGCTGCTGGTCGGCTGGACGCGTTTTCGTCCGAAGAAGCTGTCGCTGGTGCCCGGCCACCTTGTAGCGCTAGTCGGAGTGACAGCGCTGGCGACGGCGCTGAAGCTCCCGCTGAGGTTTCTGGATATCTCCTCTAACTTCTTCGCCGGACTCGACCCCGTCGGCGCCGCCGATTTCTCGGTCCTTACACAGCCGTCGATGATCGTCAGCTCGATCACCTTCGCGTTCATCGCCAGTGCCGCGACTTTGCTGACCGCAACAGCGATCGATCAACGCCAAAGCCATACCAAGACGGACTACGACCGGGAAATGCTCGCCCAGGGGATCGGCAACGCTGTAACAGGCGCCCTCGGTGGCCTACCGATGACGGGCGTCATCGTTCGAAGCTCGGTCAACGTCGACGCCGGCGCCCGCACGCGTCGGTCCACCATCATCCACGGCTTATGGCTGCTACTCTTTGTCGCTGCCGCTCCTCAGCTGCTCGAGCTGATCCCACGAGCCAGCCTCGGCGCGATCCTGGTGTTCACCGGCTACAAGCTGGTTAACTACAAGGTATTTCGCGAACTGTATGAGCGCGGGCGCCTCGAGCTGGTCATCTGTCTCATCACGCTGTTCGGCGTGGTGTTCGTCGACCTGTTCGCCGGCATCATCGCGGGTTTCGCCGCAGCGCTGCTCAAGGTCGTCTACACGTTCACCCACCTCGAGCTGCGCAGCGCGGCCAACGACAACGGCCGCACTCACGACATTCATCTCACCGGTTCAGCTACGTTCGTTCGCCTGCCTCAGCTAGCCCGCGCATTGGAGGATGTCGCCGAAGAGCGAGAGCTGCACGTACACATCGACCAGCTGGACCACATCGACCATGCGTGTCTCGAACTGCTCAGCGGGTGGTCGGCGCGCCGTGAGAGCGCCGGCCTGCCCGGCATGGTCGTCGAGTGGGACGAGCTGACCAGCCGCTACAAGAACGCTCGTCAGCCCGGGCGCGACGCAGGCCCGTCCAAGTCCCTCCTGCGGATCGTGTGGGAAGAGTGGAAGAACGTCTACAGCGAAGAAAACTCGCAGCCTGAAAAGCGGGTGGTTGCTGACCGTTGGCTGGAATCGTCTCGTGCAGATGCCCAACTCAGCGTGGATGCGCTCTCTCCGCTCCTCAGAAGGGCTGCTGACATCCTCGCTCCGCACGTAGACCTGAGCGTCGATGACCTCTACCAAGCACTCTCCGATCGGGATGCCGCGCATGTCGCGATCGGTGAGGGCGTGTGCTTGCCGCACGCCGCGATCGCCGGACTCACGGCGCCGGTCGTAGCCCTAATCACCACCGCGCAACCGATCGAAGTCGATCAAACACAGGCCGACTTGTTCTTCGTCGTGCTCGCTCCCAAGGACGACCCGCAAACCCATTTGCGGACACTGGCGCGCGTCGGCCGACTCTGCCACGACCCGGAGCTTTTACAGAGGCTTCGCGCCGCGACCGACGCGGACGCGATCGTCGCCGCCGTCGAACAAACAGAAGCGACGATCGCAGCTTCGCCTCCACCGCAAAGCGGTACTCCCAACAAGGCCCTGGTCGTCGTCGAAGTCGACACCATGGAGGCCGCCGAACACCTCGGACCAACGCTAACGGAAGCGTTCGGCGACACCGACGTCTGGCGACCGGCGCAGGCCGCTTCCCTTCGCTCGCTGCTGCGGGTCGAGGCCGGACATCAGCTGGTCAGCCTCGAGCTCGATCTCCAAGAGGTAAAGACGCTGAAGGCGTTGCTCGCAGAGCAGGATCGACTCTTGCCGGGT
>JAUIKB010001013.1 GCA_030430975.1 Polyangia bacterium | reverse complement strand
GCGACAGCACCACCTGTCGATGCAGATCGCTGACTCGAAGTACCTGACCCGGGCGGAGGGCAACGGCGCCCACTTCCAGGTCGCTCGGTTCACGGGCGAAACGTTCGAGATGCATCTACGCCGGCTGGTAGGCAAAGGCGCGGAGGTGAACGCGCTGGGGCTGTACGTCTACTACCACGTCGAAGCGCTTCAGCTCGCAGCCACGGTTGCCAAACAGTGCAACGTGACGAGCGACGCGATCGATTGCAGCCACGTCGCGTCCAAGCACACGGCGCGCCGCGCACTCTTCACGGAAGCATACGCGCTTCATTTCTTGGAAGACGCGTTCTCAGCCGGACACTTCTTCGCGCCCGGCGGGGACGGCGCCGAGCGCATGGGGACGCATGATTACTACTGCGAAAACGGAGCCGAAGCTCGCCCGTGGAAGGGTCCAGCGTACTCGGCGCGGGGCGATGCGTTTCTGCGCCCGATCGATACCGCCCACGCTCACAAGGCCGTAGCCAGCAGTCTGCGTCAGTTGGCGCAGGCGTTTGGCGGCAACGTGCCGGCCGCTGTCGCCGAGGCCAAGCTCCCCAAGGCGCTCGACTCATGCAAGGTGAGCGCCATGCCCGTCGGTCTTACGCAGGTCGTCGAGAGCACCGCGGTCGAGCCAGCGCGGTACGTTCCCCGCGCCGCCAGCGCCGACCCTGTGCCGGCCAAGTTCGTCAAAGAGGTCGGGGTGTTTTACATGCCGCGCGCGAGCCTCGGCGGGCGCCTCTGGCACGGTTCTCTCGACGGTGACATCGCGCGGCACAACCTGATCGATCGCCTGCGGATCCAGATCTCAATGGGTCTTGGCTTTACGCTCGACGGCATCACCGAGTCGCGCACCGACGGGCTGTTCTATCTATCGGCGCCAGCGGTTCTCGAGGCGCGCTCTCCTGGAACTCACTACGCATGGCGGCTGGGGTACGGCGTGTCGTGGCACATTCCCTACGTGCTCGTCCCGTTCGACCTGATTCCGCTCAGCCTCTTCGTGTGGCCAATCGATTTGCTGACTCAGGGCGACGCCATGCTGAAGCTCGCACTCACGGCGGTTAACGGCGGGGTTCTCGGGCTTCAGCGCAAGAAGGCGATCAACGATACGCAACGGATCCAGTTCGTGTTCGGCCGCGAGGGCACGATCGCGCGCTTGCCAGCGGTCCAGGCCAACGGCCGCCGCGCCGATCCGTGCACGTTCTGTCGAGCGTCGCCATCGTGGCAGCTACAGTTGCCGATCGTGGCGTGGACGACCTACCGCGCGGCCGGTAGCACGATCGCGCTCGACGGCGTCTTCCGTCTTGGATACGAATTCAGTGTGGCAAAGCTCGACACCGACCGCACGTTCCACGCGCTGTTCGCATCGTACAGCTTCGAGGCGCGGCGCTACTTCTGGCGGCTATAGTGCGTACAATCAGTAGACGGTGTTGTTCTGAAATGTCACGCCAGCGCCGCTGTTGATTTCCTCAAAGCCGTCGGCGCTGCAGTTCGTCACTGTGAGGTGAGACGCATCATCGGCTATCACGGGGGCTTTGCTCGACGAGCTGAACTTCACTCCGTCCACGAGGAACAACCCCGACGACAGGTCTCCGTTGAATGTCTTGAAGCGCGCCGGGTTCGACTCGACCGTGACCAGGCCGCCACTGATGGTTCCGGTGAGTGTGATATCGGTGAAGTTGCGATAGCCCATCGAGTTGTCTCTGGTGCTCGTCAGGGAGTTGTCTGCGTAGCTGCAGTTGACGCCGGTCAGTAGAAAGACGCCGGTCTCGAAGTCTTCGATGGTGTTGTCATGCACGTGCTGGTTCTCGCCACCGATCTGCATGCCCTTGTCGAATCCGCTGATCTGGTTGTTGAAGATCGTCCAGTCGCGGGTGAAGTGAAATCCGTTGTCGCGGATCTTCGGCTTCACGTTGATTCCAATGCCTCGGTCTGCGCGGTCGGCTTTGAACACGTTGTCGTGGATGCTGACCTCGAACGCCGCGACGTTGCCGACGCCGCCGCCAAACGTATTGTCGAACGCCTCCAGGCGATGACCTTTGAAGAAATCGATATCTCCCTGGTAGTTGTTGGAGAAAGTGCTGTCGCGGATGACGACGTCGGTGACCTCTTCCAGGATACGAAGCGTGTCGGTGCCGTCGCCCAGCAGCGGTTGAAATGGCTCGATATCGAGTCCGTAGCGGGGGGTAACGCCCGCCGAACGGCCATCGACGCTCTTGTCCCCGTTGCCAGTGTTAGAGACGGTTAGTCGCTCTAGCACCGCTCCGGCGACGTCCGTCAGCGCGAGTCCGTTGCGTCGATTGTCGTCGAACACCGAGTCGCGAATCGTGATGTTCGCAGAGTACTGGCGACCCGCTTTGGGCGACCCATCGTCATGGCGACGCTCGGGCGCGCTAACCACCAGGCCATCGCCGATAAACTGATTAGCGCTGATATTCTCGACAACGACGTCGACGCCGCCGAGGATCTCGATGCCGAAGCCCTGGTCTTGCGGGTGATCGCCCCCGCCCTCGTAGTCGTGTGTGTAGCGGTCGCCCCACAGATGTCCACCGCTGATGCGCACATTGGTCTTCTCTTTGATCGCGATGATCGAATACTCCCACTCTGTGTTGCTCTGGACGCGAAGGTGTGTTTGGTCACACATATCTAGGTGGAAGTTGTCTGCCGGCCGGAGGGCGCGTTCTTGATAGGGTCCGGAATGCACGTCCAAGAACACGTC
>JAUIKB010001012.1 GCA_030430975.1 Polyangia bacterium | reverse complement strand
GCCGTTATCAAGCCGAGCGGGATGTCGACGTCGACGTCTCGCAAGTTGTGAGCCGCCGCCCCGCGCACGCCGAGTTTCTTTCGACCGGGCTTCTTGCGTTTGGCGGGAATCGGTAAACGCTTTTCCCCGGTCAGGTAGGGGCCCGTCACGGAGGCCGGGTTTTTCAGTACCGCGGAGGGTTTTCCCTCAGCGACGATGCGACCGCCCAACGCACCGGCGCCGGGACCCATGTCGATCAGATGATCAGCTGCCAGGATCGCGTCTCGGTCGTGCTCGACCACCAGCACGCTATTGCCCTTGTCAACGAGGCGTCGCAGTGCGGCCAGCAAGCGCGAGTTGTCTCGCGCGTGCAGGCCGACGCTCGGTTCGTCCAGGACATACAGCACTCCCAACAACGACGCGCCAATCTGCGTCGCGAGTCGGATTCTCTGGCCTTCGCCGCCCGAAAGTGTGACCGCGGCGCGGTCGAGCGACAAGTAGTCTAGCCCCACGTCGATCAGGAATCCAAGACGCTCCGTGATCGCCCGCAGTAGCGGTTGGGCGACCTGTGCGTCGCGCGTTGTGCTGGCTTCGGAGTCGAGTTGTTCGGCGAGCTTTGCCTTCAGCTCGACGAGCGGCAGGTGACCCAGGTCTGCGATCGTGTCCTCGCCGCGCCGAACACTCAGCGCTTCCGGTCGCAGGCGGGCGCCGTTACAGTCATCGCAGGTCTGGCTGACGGTGAACCGCCCTAGATCCTCGATTCTCAGACCGCCCTCGTCGGCTTCACCTTCGTCGGTGTCGAGCTCGCCGGTTTCCAGTGCGTGCTCCAGACGCGGGACGATTCCAGGGTAGCGGCGCTTCTTGCTGCGCCGTTTGGTGCTGGGCGTCCCGAACAGAATCTCGACGCGCTGGGCCTCGGGAAGCTCTTCCCAAGCGACGTCTGGATCAACGCCCAGAGCGCTCACGACATCCTGCACTTCGCTGGCGGTCGCAACGGAGCCGCGGCGTCCGAAAGCCGACACCGCGCCCTCGCGTAACGTTCGGGTTGGATCAGGGACGACCCGCTCGGGATCAACTCGCGAGCGGCGGCCCAGACCATCGCATCCGGGGCACGCGCCGTGGGGGCTGTTAAACGAGAACAGGCGCGGTTCCAACGGTGGAAGTGTCACGTTGTGGTCCCAGCACACAAGGCGCTCGCTTAGGACGGTAGGCGGCTCTCCGTCCATGAAGTCGATCAGCAGCGTCCCGTCGCCCATCCGCAGTGCCAACTCCGCAGAATCTGTGGCGCGAGCCTTTATGCCGTCTTTGACGACTAGTCGATCGACAACGACTGCGAGATCGTGAGGTTCGGACGGTTCGACACGCGGTTCGTCGCCAAGGTCGACTTGCTCGCCGTCGATGCGAGCGCGAACGTAGCCTTCGCGGCGGAGCGCGGTCAGCTCGTCTCGTAGATCTCCTTGCTGCTGGCGTACGACGGGAGCAAGCAGCTGGATCTTGGATCCGGCGTCTCGACTCAGGATCAAGTCGACCATCTCCTGAACGGTGTAGGCGCGGAGCACCTCGCCGCACTGAAGGCAGTGCGGAGTCCCGGTGCGAGCGAAAAGTAGCCGCAGGTAGTCTGATATTTCGGTCACCGTGCCCACCGTCGAGCGCGGGCTCTTGCCTAGCGCGCGCTGTTCGATAGCAATCGCTGGGCTCAGCCCCTCAATGCTTCCGACCGCCGGCTTGGGCAGCTGATCGAGGAACTGGCGTGCGTACGCCGACAGGGACTCCACGTAGCGCCGCTGGCCCTCGGCGTAGATAGTGTCGAACGCCAGGCTGGACTTCCCCGAGCCGCTAGGGCCGGTGATCACGACCAGTTCGCCACGCGGAATCGTGCAGCTAACGCTCTTGAGGTTGTGCTGGCAGGCGTCCTGCACGACCAGTGGCTGCATGGGATTACGCTAACACGACCGCCGAGCGACGGGTTGACGGCAGCCGCGATGCGCAGAAGTTGCCCAAGTTGCCCAGGCGCTTTCATACGTACCCGATAGTGCTTAGCGAATTGCCCGCTTGGACGTTTCTGGTTGCGCTGATGGCGCCGACGCCGAGCTTCGTGTCCGGCGGGCTGCATGTCGGCCTTGCATCCGTCGCGACCCGCTACGAAGTGGCCAGCCGGCCGCTGGCCTGTTCGGAGGGCAGCGTGCTCGTCGACGGCGAGTACTGCCCGGGCGTCGACTACCGCTGCATTCGCAAAGTAGAAGAAGGCAGCGCCAGCTGCGCGGAGTACGCGCCGACGCCGGAGTGCCGGTACAACCCGCAATCACGCAGGTTTTGCATCGACGAGCACGAGTGGCCGAACCGCGTCGGAGCTCAGCCTACGGTATTCGTGAGCTGGCACGAGGCGTCGAAGTCGTGCCAGAGCATCGGGAAGCGTTTGTGTAAGCGGCCGGAGTGGACCCTGGCGTGCGAGGGACCCAAGCGCGCACCCTATCCGTACGGATGGCAGCGGTTTCCGAGCCCGTGCAACATCAGTCGACCGGTGCCTGGGGTCAACGCCAAGCGACTGCAGCAGGCGGGGTCGCGGGACGCTGAGCTCAAGCGCCTATGGCAAGGCGACGCCATAGGCAGTCATCCGAATTGCGTCAGCGCGTTTGGTGCGTTCGACATGGTGGGCAACGTCGACGAGTGGACGGACAATAGCGACGAGAGCAGTGTGAAGGTCTCCACGCTCAACGGCGGCTACTGGGGCCCCGTGCGCAATACCTGTCGCCTG
>JAUIKB010001011.1 GCA_030430975.1 Polyangia bacterium | reverse complement strand
ACTTCGGAAACCAAGGCGGCTCCGGAAACATCGGAAACCAGGGCGGCTCCGGAAACACAGGAAATCTAGGCGGCTCCGGAAACACAGGAAACCAAGGCGGATCGGGCTCAGGCGGCGCGGACGTACCGTGCGGAAGCGACCGTTGTGAACTCGACCAGGCATTCTGCTGCATCGAGGCCAGCTTCGCCGACGTCGAATACGCCTGCCAGCCAATCGGCAGCAAATGCGAGAGCAGCCTGCCATGGCCGCGGCGGGCGCGGGCCGAGTGTGACGAGCCAGGCGACTGTCCTGCGGGGGACATCTGCTGCGCCACCGTCGACCGCAGCGCGGGGCAGACCTACTACGAAGAGATCAGCTGCCGCAAGAACTGTGACGGCGCTGACGACTTCGTCATGTGCCACCCCGAAGACGCGGTGCAAAGTTGCTCCGGCAACACGACCTGCCAGGCGAGCGCGATTCTGTCCGGGTATCACGTCTGCTATTAGCGCGCGCTAGCGCTCGAAGCGCACGATCGCTCCCTCGATCGGCGAATCATCGTCGCCGCGACGGATCGTGGCGTAACCGTACGTCTCATCGAACACGGGCGGCGACAACGCCTCGCCGAAGCCAACGTGCTCCGCCACGTCACCACCCGCCTTGGATATCTTGCGCAGTGCCCATCCCCGGTGGAAATACAAAACGTCTCCCGCAACCCGCAGCTGAGTCGGTCCCTCGCCGCTTTCCATATCGGGAATCTCGAGCACCGTCGTGACCCCGCCACCGGCTAGCAGAGCGCGCTTGATGTAGTGGGTACCCATAAACTCTCCCTCCTCGGGAAAGTAGACGTGCGTGTCGTCAAACGTAACGTCGACGCGCACCTTCAGGCTGCTCTCGTAGGCATCCTCAGCAACCGTCTCCGGCATGCCACCGTCGATAGGCGCACGGAGAATCGACTTGCTGTTGGCGTAATAGACGAAACCGTCAGCCACATGTAGCGGGTCACCGTACACGCCGTTCAACGTCAGCGGGTTGCTAAACGTGTCGAGCGTCCCCCGCTGCATCTGGTTGCTGCCGGATTCGTTGAAGAACACATAGCCATCGGTCATGGCGATCGGCGACATGAAGCCGGACATGTTGCCGCCCTCGTACGCGGTACTCAGCGAGCCGCTGCCGTCCGCCGCCACGTACTGCAGCCCGAAGCTCAGCCCCCCGCCGAACTCGATGCCGTTGATGAAGTAGACATTGCCATTACGCAAATGCACGCCCTGCAGTAGCGTCCTCGGATCGCCCGCCGACGAGCTGATCGACTTGTACAGGCGCGTGGTCTTTCCGCTCGCCTTCTCCACGCGAAAAAAGCTCTGCGTGCTGGAAGATCGCGTGCTCACCATGTACAGCGCTTCGGCGTCCACCCCGAACAGCGTGATGTTCGGACTCAGGCCACACGCCACGACATCGAAGTCGTCTTCGGCAGCGCACGCGGCATTGCTACCGCCGCCTGATCCCGATGTGCCGCCCGTCCCCGCAGCGCCTCCGGCTCCGCCCGTCGCGCCACCGGAACCCCCACCACCACCTATCCCCCCCGCAGCGCCGACACCTCCGGCGGCGCCCGCCCCCGTCTGGCCGCCGCCGGCCTCGTTGCCGTCGATCGGTGAAACCGAGACGTCACCGCACGCGACGGTGGTGCTCGCTACCAAGGCCAGCGAAGTAAGGGTTAGTGAGTGAAGCAAGTTATGCAATGCCATGAGTCGTTCCTATGCGGCGCCGCAGACGGCGCGCTGTTCGAGTTCACTGCTCAGTGGCCGCGTCGGCTCAGCATGGCTCATCTTTGTTCGATCGCGATTCATTTCGTGCCGTACCTAGCGGAATTGACCAACGCCGAGCGTCATCTGTGCCACGCCGCCGCCCCACGTCTCGATGCGTCGCCCAGCGAATTCGACGGCGACCTTCGGCAGCGCATAGCCGAAGCTCGGCGCGAGCACCGCGCTCCAGCCATCCGCCACGTGAAGCGCCAGCCGTAGTCCCAACCCCGCCATGCTGACGATCGCGGTGTCCGACTTCCCGCTGAACGGCGCCGCTGCTTCGCCGAACGTTTTGAGCCACGCCACCGACCAGCCAAACGAAACCGCCAGGTCCAGGCGCGAGGTTGTGATGGCGTGCCATCCTAGTCGCGGTCCAGCCCAGCCGCTCGAGAGCTCCGCGCGGCCCTCACGATCATCGATCGTGCTGGGCACGACCGGCAGCGAAAGCCCGGCGCCAAGACCGAAGTCGCCCAAACCGAACCATAGCGCCTCAGCGGACAGGTGCGCCGCCACGCCGCCGGTTTGGACGGTCGCCGACGGTCCGGCAAACCACGCCCAGTTCGAATGCTCGCTCTCAGGCTCCGGCACGGGTCGCGCCGGAGCCACCGCCAGCGGGCGTTCGGGCGTCCGCTGCGGGTCCGACACCTGCCGGCTCGGCGGCGCGGACGGTTTCGCCGACGTCCCGTTCGACGCAGCCGGCGGCGCGGTCGTCCGCGGCGCGCCCGTGGGATCCGCTGGCGGCGGCGGGGGCGCGGAGGGCGCTAGCGCCTGGAGCGCCGCACGGACGCGTTCGACTGCCGTCACGGTATCGGTGCCCGAATCCGCGCCCCGGGCGATGACGTGGGTGAGCTTCGCCGAGCTGCGATCGGCGTTGACGGTCCACACCTCGATGCGATCGTCCAGCACGCGCACCACCGCCACCGCCTCGCGCTGACTTGCCGGATCGCCCTTCGCCAGCT
>JAUIKB010000029.1 GCA_030430975.1 Polyangia bacterium | reverse complement strand
ACCGAGACAGAGCCGGATGAGAACCGGTCCACGTTCGCGTACAGTGCTCGACTCGGAATGAATCCACAAGGATACTCATCGAACTACGCTAACGACCCGACCATCGACTTCAGCCTCGGATACGGGTTTGAACACTACCCGCTGCTAGAGGGCTTTCGTTTTCTCCACGCTCCGTACATGGAGGTGAGCTACTGGCCCGATCTGAAACCGCTTACCTACTCGCGAGTGGGGGCGCGGGCATTCGGCGAGTTACTCGCTTATCCTCGGCGCGGCGATCCGGTAAACGGACTCAGTTCGGAGATGATCTACGGCGCGGGTGCGACGATCGCCGTGGCCTGGGAGGAAACGATCGGCCTCAGGCCTGGGCTCTGGGAGCGTGAGAAGACCCCGTCGACCTTCGGCTATGGGCGCAGCGCGTTTGGCTTCTACGCCCTCACGAGCTATCGGAACGTGGGGGACGCGCGCTACTTCTTCGTGGGCATCGGTGCGTCTATCCGCGTGCCGGTGTCGGTGAGCGATCTCACGTCGGAGTAATCGCGTATACTCGCGCCGATGCCGCTTGCTCACCGATTCGCCGAGTTGGCTGCCGCTTGGTGCGGTTTGGTCCTGCTGGGATGCAGCTCGACCAAGACCCCCGACTCAGCAGCGTCCGAGGCGGGAGCCCCGGACGCACCGGGCGCAGCTCCGCGAGTGACGTCCGTCGCGGTAACCGGATCCCCCGGCGCCTACCGGTTCGACGTCACCTTATCCACCCAGGATACCGGTTGCTCCCACTACGCCAACTGGTGGGAGGTCACAACGCTCAGTGAACAGCTCGTTTACCGTCGCATTCTGGCGCACAGCCACGTCGACGAGCAGCCGTTTTCACGCAGCGGCGGACCGATCGACGTCGGCCCCAAAGACGGCATCGTCGTGCGGCTGCATATGAACGACACCGGCTACGCCACCGCAGCGATGCAAGGCTCCGCGGCTGCTGGGCTGACGCCCACCACGCTGGACTCTGGTTTCGGCGAGAAGCTGAAAAGCCACGATCCGCAGCCGAACGGATGTGCGTTCTAGACCATCATCCGGGGCGGCGAAGTGTACCGCCCCGACCGTACCAAGTGGTACAGCGGTCCGCCCCGCCGCGCGAATGGTGCGAGCCTTTAGGTCGCGAAGCAGCGTGATTCTGCGACAGCTTGGGGCCGCGCCCCCGGCTGGTGCGCTGGCACGCGCCGTGCACTCGGACTCGGTAGGAGCTGGATGCATCAATGTACCACAACCTGCAAAGCCGAAACCGAACCGACACCATCAGGGTCGAGTCTCCCCCCTGGGACGTCGCCGTGAGCGAGGTGTTCGCGGCGCTGCATGAGGCCGCGCGCACCCGCATAGGCACTGAGGCCGGGGGCGGATGGATGCTAGCGCGCGTCGTTCACCTGGACGGCCTAGTCGCCGCGTATCAGATCCGTGCGAATGATGGCCAGGCGCGAAGCCTGCACGTCTTGCACCCAGAGCACGTCGAGAAGGCGCAGCCGTTTCTAGCGGCGGCGCGCGCGGCCAGCGTTGTTGCCGCGCCGGGAGCGGTGGTGGCTCAATCCGTCGGCATGTTGAACGGCACCCACGCCACGATGCTGACCCCAGAGATCGTTGGCCGACCGCTCACCGCACTGATGACCGAACCGCTCCCCGCCAGTCGGACGTTGGACATTGGCCTGGCACTGCTCAAGGTGCTCGCCGAAGCGCACAGCCACGGAGTGCTGCACGGCGACCTGCGCCCTAGCTCGATCTATCTGGCGAGCGATAACGACGTCCAGCTGCTCGGACTGGGGCTAGCACCGCTTCGCGAACAGCTCGTCGAACCGCTGCTGGACGGCAAGCTCCCGCCTGAGATCAGCGCCTACGCCGCGCCTGAGCGGTCGCTCGGGGGCGCCACTGCGCTCGACCCGCGTAGCGACGTATTTAGCGTGGGTGCGCTGTTGTTCCGACTGCTCACCGGCCGAGTCGTACATCGGGGCGACACCGACGCGCAGCGCACCGCGAGCGCGGCCACCATGCCGGCGCCGCCGCTCATGCAGGTCGACTCCTCGGTTCCCGAGCGACTGGCGGCAGCGATCGACCGAGCGCTCAGCTTCGACGCCGCCCGGCGCTTCGCGGATGCGACGCAGATGCACGCGGCGCTCGAGGCTTGCTCCACCGAGCTGAACAGCGGGACCGTCGCCACGGGACGCGCGAGCGTCGTCAATCCAGCCATCCCGCCGGCGCCGCGCGCGCCCACGTTCGATCCACCGATGACCGGCGATGGCCAGACGATCGAGTCGGCTGAGGTTCGCGAGCTGTTTCGGCATTTCGATCGCGCTCTCACCACACGGTCCCACTACGGGGAAGATCACCCCGAGTGGCAGCGCCGGTTCGGCGATCTGTGCGAGATGTTCGCCGCAGCGCTCGATAGCTCGGCCGGCGGCATCGAATTCGAGGTGTTTCCCTACGCCTTCAGCGTACAGGGTGAACCCGTCTGGGAACCGAGCGGCGCGCTTCAAGACGTCACCTATGCGTTGTTCGCGGACGGCGTGCGACGTATCGGGCTGCTACCCGGAATGACGCGCGACGAATTCGCCGGGCTGTTGTCGATCCTGATGTCCGACCAGCTGCGGCTGTCCCTGGGCGACGACATGGTGACGCTGTTGTGGGACGCCGGCTTCGAACACATCGTCTACGACGCGGTCGACATGTTCATCGAGACCGACGACGCCGAACGCGAGCTGTTTGACGGCGCGGTGCAGGAGACCATCAAGACGGTGACCGACATCGTGCGCCACGATCTCGAAACCAGCTGGCAGGGCGCGCGCACCGCTAGCGTCGGCGGCGAGGTGCCGAGCCCGGAAGTGGCCACGCCGGAACTCGTGCAGACGCTCGGTGCGCGGCTGAATGACGAGTCCCAGGTCACGCCGCGTCGCATGACCCACATCGCGGCAACCGCACTAAAAGCCGCGCAGCACTTGGGTAACGCGGACCTGGTGCTCGTCCCGATGGCCGGTGAGGTCGAACGTCTGGCTGCAACGTCCAAGGCGGCGTGCCTCGAGCTGCTCGTCAGCTGGGTGAGCAGCGTTCGTTCGATAGCGCCGGAGCACGCGTTCGCGGCGTTCAACTCGGTACTCTCACCGACAGCGCTAAAGGCGCTCCTGCAGCCGCCGCTCAGCCTCGAGGAAACCGCGCTCAAACGTCTGCGCAGCTTGATCGCTCACCTTGGCGCTGATCACGCGCCCACGCTGCTGGAAATGCTGCCGTCAGTCGTTGCGACGCGAGTCGAGACCGACATCGTCGCCAAGCTCGCCGAGCATGTGCCGTCTCTGGAACCCGGTATGGGTCTGATGCTGCAGACGTGCGACGGGCAGGTGGGCGTCGCGTTGATCAAACTACTGCGCGGCGCGGCTACCAAAGCGGCGGCCACGGCTCTGGCGCAAAGCGCACACAACCCGCATCCGATCGTCCGGCTCGAAGGCCTCTGCGGCATGGGCAGCGACAGCGCAACTCAGTCCCAGGGCGACATCCGGGCATTGCTCGAGGATCCCGACCGCGAGGTTCGCTTGGCGGCGTTGCGTACCGTCGCCGAGCACCGCGTGCGGGCGGCGGGTCCGCCGCTTGCGATGCGCATACGTTCGGACGAATTCGACGCCTTGGACGATCACGAAAAGCGCGACTCGATGGCGGCGCTCGGCTCACTCGCACCGGCGCGCGCCGAGGCGCTTTGCATCGAGCTGCTCTCGCGCACCGGCGTCGTCTCCAACGACAAGCGCGACGCGACGCGCGTCGTGGCAGCCGAGATACTGGCGTCGTTGCCGCCGAACGAAGCCGTGCTCAACGCCCTGGACGCGACGGCGGCGAAACGCTTTCGCAACAGCGCACGGGTTCGCGAGGCCGCTCGACAAGCCGCGACGACCGTGCGCGCCTCGCTCGTTCCGAGCACTGACAAGGAGCGGAACTGATGAGCAGCGACACAATTCCGGTCCGGCTGTCGGGGCGTCCCGACGCCAGCGGTGACCGCGGACAGCTCCACGAGGTAGGAGCCGCAGCGATCACCGCGGTGCATCGCCTGCTCAAGATCGTCCGCGTTCATGCCGTGGAGAACGACGCGGTCCGTCAGGCTTCAGAACACGCTCTGGCGGCGGTTCGCAACTTCGCCGGCATCGTCAGCGGCAGCGCACGCGTGACGTTTTCGAACGACATGGTGTTCGTTCACGGTCAGCTTCTCCGCGCGTCCCGGACCGAATACGAGACCGCCGCTGAACTCGGCAAGCTGCTCGACAGCTGCGGCGCGTCCGAACTCGTGTTCGAACCGCGTATCACCGTCGACGCACTGATCGAACTGAGCGCTAAGGTGGCTGAAGCCCTCTTGGAGTCACGACGGGACTCGCTCAAGAACTGGAAAACCACCGGACTTCAAGCGCGGCGAGTACAAGCGCTCGTCGGGATCGACTCGACCAGCGAGGCAGCCGAGCCCGGGCGACGCGTCCTGTCGCTCTACGCTAACGCGGTCGCGATCATGCGGCAGTTCTACGCCAGCGTGGACGAGGGCGCGACGGTCCTTCCGCATCGGGTCAAGCGGCTCGCCCAAAGCCTGGTGTCGGCGTCGGCGGGAGCCCATCCGATGCTGGCGGGCCTGACCACGGCAGCCCGAGCCGACTCCGATCCCGGCTCGCGGTCTGTGCAGACGGCTCTGCTCGCGCTGCTCGTCGCGCGTGAGCTCACCCGTCAGCGCGAGCCCTTGGGCCGCCTGGCGCTCGCGGCGCTGATGTCAGAAGTAGGGCCCGCCAAGCTCCGCGGCGCTGACGCTACGTCTCAGGCGACGCTCGTCCCCGCGACCAGCGCAGCCATGTGCCTGGCAACGGGCGGCGCATCCACGGCCGGCGCCGTACGCGCGGTGCTGAGTTTCGAATCCGCCTGGATGGAACACGCGGACACACTCGGACCCGTCTACGCAGGTCGCGGCGCCCCACTCGTGTCGTCTCAGGTGCTCCACGCCGTGCGCCACTATCTCGACCTGGTCGCGCCACGTGACGCAACCGTCCGGCTCTCGCCGCCGGAAGCGCTCGCGCACACGCAGCGTCAGCCCAGCGTCGACGACGCCGTATGTCGGATCCTCGCCAAAACGCTCGGCGTGCTACCCACCGGCACCGTCGTCGAACTGTCCGGCGGCGAGTGGGCCGTCGTCGTTTCTTGCTCCGCCGACGCTCGGTGGCCGGTCGTGAAGGTCGTCACCGACAGCGCTGGAGTCGCGCTGCCCACGCCGCGGGCGGTCGACCTCGCCAAGGAACCGGACATCAGCGTGCGGCGCGTACTCAAAGGCTCGGAAACGCGCTTCAACCCGACGAGCGCACTCGCCACATAGCCGAGTCGGAGTTCAACAACACTTACCCGGTAGACATCAGCGATTGAACCGCCCCGCAGCGACGGCTATTACGACGCCGCTTGCGGCTAAGAGGCGAGCCCTAAGGTAGCGTTTTGATCGTCGTGTATCTCGGCCGCTGTCCGGGTCCCGACTGGTCCACCCAATACGTCTTGCGCGGTCGCACGTCGAAGTGCACGAAGCTGCTGTTCGGATAATACCCGACGCCCACATTGCGAAACGTCACCAGGTAGTCTCGCAGCGCGCTGTTCGGCACGCCTGGGATCGAGAAGTCGAGCGCACGTCCTGAACGGTGCTTTGACTTGCTGGCGTACGAGCGGTTACGAAACCCGCTTACGACGCGGATCGGGCGGCCACCAAACGTGTCGCTGACAATCGCGATCAGCTTGAGCAGGCGTTGGTGCGGATGGTGTTTGCCAGGCTTGCCACCCATGACCTTGGCGATCCGATGGCGCGCACCGCGCAGCACCTTGTTGCCGGGACCCATGATGTAGCCCTTGAAGCGCGACTTGTAACCGATCAGCTGAACGTAGCCGCCGCGACGCGCTCGCCGGGCGTAGCGCCGCCAGCTGCTGGAACCGGGTAGCTTCTTGCTGCGCCGTCCGGTGCTGCGCTCGCTACGCGCGCGATGCGCCGCCAAGATGGCTCGTCGGCGCTTTGCAGCACGCAGGCCGCTGTCGTCGGGAGACGGGACGACGAGCAGCTGGCCCGGACGAATGGCTCGAGGGTTACGCAGTTGATTGGCGATGATCATGGCGCGTACGCTGACCTTGTGACGTCGCGCTATGCGCCCGAGGTTCTCACCCTTGCCGACCACGTGCACGCTCGGCTCGCGCGCGGCAGGCTTCGACTTCTGAGGGCTGGTCTTGGAAGCGGCGGCCGGTGCCGCTTCGCGACGGTCGCTCTTGCGCGTCGAGGCGATCAGGGCCGCGCGTTTTTTAGCGGCATGCGTTCCATCGTCGTGCTTGCCCGGTATGACCAGCCACGTTCCGGGCATGATCTTGCGAGGACTGGTCAGAGCGTTCGCCACGATGATCGACTTGACCGTCACGTGGTGACGCTTTGCGATAAGCCCGAGGTTCTGCCCCGCCCTGACGCGGTACAGTGTGGGATCGCCGACCTTGGGGGCCTTCGGCGGCGGCGGCTTTGATTTCGCAGGTTCGGACGGCTCCGCCTTGTCGGCCGGCTTGTCCGCTTCGGGTTTGGCTTTCCCTGACTGCGGTTGGTCTGTCTTCTTCGGTTTCGCCGCCTCGTCTAGCGCGTCGCGGGTCGCCTGCCCCGTCTTGTCGCCCTTCATCGGCACGACCAGCCGCTGCCCAGGCTTGAGCTTGCTGGGCTTTTCCAGTCGGTTCGCGACGATCAGCGATCGCACCGATACACGATAGCGCTTGGCGATCCTCGCCAAATTCTGGCCGTCCGCCACGGTGTGATAGCGAAAGCCGGCGGCTGCGGCTTGCTCAGCCTGCAGGACGAGCGTCAGCAATAGCGCGAGAGTGACGGTTAGGCGAACTGTCATAGGAGCGTTCGGTCCGTAGACATGCCTCAGACCTGCGCGCAGTGCAAATCAGCGCGCGTTTCGCCGAATCGGCAGCCATCGTTGCGGCCCGCAACGCTCAGCACTATTGCCGCACTCATGACTGACGCACCCCGCAAACCGCCGCGTCAGCGCCGTCGCCGCCGTCGGCCGGGCTCTTCGAAAAAGCCAGCGCAACCGTCGGCGGCGCAGGTGATCGCGCAGCGCGCGCCGGTAGCCCTGGATAAGCCCGCGGACGTGCCGCTGACGGACGAGGAAGCCGCGCGCATGCGTGTGCACCTCGCCTTCCTGCAGCGACACCGAAAGCTGCTGAACCTTAAAGTCAACGCCAACGAGGACTTGCTGCTCAACGGGAAGCGTCAACCGACCCACCGCGGCTCGTGCATGCACCTGCTCAAGAAAGTGAGTCGCAGCCGTGTCGCGTCGGTCATTCCGCGGATGCAGCCCGAGGAACGCGCGGCCTTTCTGCGTGGTATCGTACGATTCACAACCGAGTTCGAGTTCGTGCTGATGTATCTCGAAGCGGTCAAGGACGTCGCGTCCGAAAAGGAAGCGATCGCCGCGCTCGTCGAAGCGCTCGAACAGGTCGACTATCAAGAGGTCTCCGGCGCCCAGATGCGTCGGCTGCTCGAACTGATCGCCGAGCTGTTCGACGACGCCCAGCGCCCCCACCTGCTGTTAGGCCTGCTATCCAGCCGTTCGTTTCGCGAGGCACTGAAACGGAGCGAAGCCGCTCTTCCCGACGCGCTGCTCGGGATCATGAACGCCGTGTCGGCTGTGCAGACGGCCATCCACGCGCAGCGTGCGCAGCCGCCGACAGCCGACTTGAGGCGCGGGCTCGAACTGCTGCTGGCAACCGATGAAAGAACGCTGACGGCGTACCCGAAGCGAACGCGCGGTCGGCTCTTGCGCGCGGCGCTCGAGGCGGGCGTTCAGACGGGTCCGGCGCTCACGGGCGTCGCCGTCCTGGCGAAGGGACTGCCCCCCGATCATAAGGACCGCGAATCCATCACGCTGCGGCTCGCCGGGCTCAAGATGAGTATCGGTGACGAAACCGAAGCGGTCGCCTTGCTCGAGCGCCTGGTCGCGCCGCGCAAGGAGCGCGCCGACCGCCCGCGCAAAGAGCGCGCCGACCGCTCGCGCCAAGATCGCGCCGACCGCCCGCGCCAGACAAAGGAGTCGAAGCCGGCAGACGACAGCCCGGAGCGACGGACTGCCGAACTGTGGCTGCGCGCGCTGCGCGGCCGCCGCATCGGTGGCGTGGGCCTGACCGAGCGGCGCGCGCGGCGAACACCCGGATTCGCGACCGGCCTACATATTCGGTCACAAAAACCAGTCTGGATCCGCACCGGCACGCCTGACATGGCGGAGCGTTTCGAAAGCGCCGCGGCCGCCTACAATGCGGTGGCGGCGCCTTCCGTGGCCGAACTGATCGCCAGCGGCAAGACCGATGATGACCAACCGTTTGTGGTCATCCCCGAGTTTTCGCACACCGCCAATCGCGGTCTTCCCGGCGATCGCTCGCCCGCCCAAGTCACCGCGGAAGGCGTTCGGATCCTGTGGACGGTCGCGCGGTTCGGCTGGACGCTACCCCGCGCTGAGCTGTTTCGCTTCGCATTCGATGGCCACGGCCGGCTGTGGCTCACCGACATACTAGACGCCGAGACGTGCACCGTCGCCGAAGCCGAAGCCCAGATGCTTGAGCCAGCGCGCTCATTCGTCGGCGCCGTTTACGAGCGCGCCGCCCGAACCGCGGTGCCGGCGTCACTCGAACCCAGCATCACGGCAGCAACCAACATGGCGGAGCTGCTCGCAGCGCTCACCATCGACCGGCTTCGCTAGCGGTTACAAATGGCCGACCCACTCCACTGTCCGCGCGTCGCGTTCACCGAGTACTGGACGCGGACTTAGATAGAGCCAAACGACGGAGCCCTCGCAAGCCGACCCGATTCTCCGCTAGGCTCGCGCGATGTTCACGGCGGCCTCGAAGGGAAACATATTCGGCATCCTCAGGTGGCAATGGAAGAAGGTCTTGTTGTTCGCGGCAGCCGCGACCGTGACGGTCGTGGTGAACCACCACACGAACATCACGTTTCTTCACCTGCCGCCGTTTCCGCTAGCTGTCGTCGGCGGCGCGATCGGCATCTTCGTGAGCTTCCGCTCGAACTCCGCGTACGATCGCTGGTGGGAGGGCCGCAAGCTGTGGGGACGTCTCATCAACACGTCGCGACACTTGTGCAGCCAGGCGACGACCTACATCGGGAAATCGGCGAGCTTGCCCGAAATCGCGGACGCGGTCGTGCGTCGTCACATCGCCTACGTGCATGTGCTGCGCTGCCTGCTGCGCGGCCAGCCACCCCTGGACGACGAAGACGTCACCGCGTTTCTCACTGACGCCGAGCAGCAGCAGCTCGCTTCGGAGTCGAACATGACCCATGCGCTGTTGCAGCTGCAGCTCACGCAGTTCACGTCGCTCGCCGACGAGGGCAAGATCGATGGCCTGCGGCTGCAGTCGCTGGATGAGACGGTACGCCACCTGCTCGACATCCAAGGTGGCTGCGAGCGCATTCAGAAGACCCCGCTACCACGCGGATATGCGTTCGTCGCCGAACGGTTGATCGCGGCGTTCGCCATCGTCATGCCCCTCGCCATGGTCGACCGCCTGGGCTGGCTGACGATCCCCATCGCGGTGCTGGTGTGCCTCGCGTTCGCGCTGATCAGCGAAGTTGGCCGCGTCCTCGAGGATCCGTTCACCCTGAACTGGCCGGCGCTGCCGCTGTTCGCGCTGTCGAAGACGATCGAGCTCAATCTGCGCCAACGCCTCGGCGACGCGGAACTGCCGGCGCTGCCGAAGCCGTCGAAGATCGGCGTGTTGATGTAGCCGCAGTCGCGAGCCTGACTAGCGGCGACCTTCCGACGCGTGCTCCAGCGCGTTGTTGATCAGCGTCGCGATGTGATCGTCGGCCAGTGCGTAGTACACGTGCTTACCCGCGCGGCGCCGCCGGACCAAACCCTCGCTGCGCAGCGTGCGCAGCCGCTGTGAAATCGTGGACAGCCCCTCGCCGGACAGCTCGGCCAGCTCGGTAACGCAGTACTCGCCCACGCTCAGCCGCTCGAGCAAGCGCAGCCGAGCGGTGTCGCCCATCGCTCGAAAGATGCCCGCCGCCCGCTCGACCACCACCGGATCGACCTCCGACGGTTCGATTGCCCGATGGTCCGGGTCGCCGAAACACGCCTCGTCGACGGTCGGGTCATTGGTCTCAGTCGTTTCTGACATGGCGCTCGCTGTTCAATCGATCAATTGGCGTCAATTGATGAAGTAGTGAAAGGACTTTACCTCTGCCGCCCGAAGCGGCGCGAAGGGCGTTTGCACTTATACTCCGCCGCCCGACGATGCGACAGCGCATCGTCACGATTCCGATGTGGTTCCCGACGCTCGCCGCCATTGTCTCCGTCGCGCTCGGCGCGGGGCTTGGCCTATTGCCGGGCCGTAACCATCGCGCGCTCGGACCGATTCGAACCTTCGGCCTGACCGCAGCGTTTGCGGTCGTCGTCGCACACTTGCTACCTACGTCGTTTCACGCGCTCGGGGGCGTGACGTTTGTGCTGTTCGCGGCGGGGTTCGCGGCGCCCTGGCTGCTGGGGCGCGTCGCGAAACGACGCGGCGAGCGCGCGGGACTCGAGCTCGACTTCGCGGGCCTGGTCGTGCACCGCCTCGGTGACGGACTCGCCATGGGCGCCGTCGCCGGCGGCGTCCATGCGTCGCACGATCACGCCGACGTGATCATCGCGCTGGGCGCGCATACGATCCCAGTCGTCGCGATCGTCATGCTTGCGTTTGGCGGTCACAGCAAATGGCGCAGCAACCTGGTCCGCGCGGCGCTCCTGGCGCTGGCGAGTGTGATCGGCGTCATGTTGGGCGCCGACGTAGCGCCCGAGTTCTCGGAACGAGCCGAGGCGTGGACGGCCGCGCTGGTGGGCGGCCTGTTAATCCATGTCGTCACCCACGACCTCGCGTCGCACCCGCCGCGCACGCATTCGGAGCGCACCGTCGATCTGCTCGCCGGCGCGGTCGGTATATCCGTGCCGCTGGTCGCCGGCGGCGGGCACCACGCCATGGATCCAACGCAGAGCGCGGCGCTCGAGCGCTTCTGGTCAGCGCTGGTCGGTATGAGCGTCGACACGGCGCCGTTGTTGCTGCTCGGGCTGCTCGTGGGAGCACTGTTGCAATCCTTCGGGTCGCGGATTCCACAGCGCTGGCTTGCCCCGCGCACTCCGCTCGTCGATGCGGTGCGCGGCGCCGTCGTCGGCATTCCACTGCCGCTCTGCTCGTGCAGCGTGCTGCCGGTTTCCGAAGCACTCCGCAGGCGGCGTGCAGGTGCGGGTCTTGTGGTGGCGTTCTTGATCGCCACACCCGAGCTCGGCGCCGAGACGTTTCTACTGTCGATTCGGTTCCTGGGCTGGCCGCTCGCGGTGGTCCGACTCATCGGCGCGCTCGGTGTCGCGATCGTGGCCGGAACGGTAGTCGCACGTCTGGCGCCGGGACCGGGGCCGGACCCCGAGCTCCCACAGCCGGACCCACACGATGATGCGGCGCCAGGCTGGAGGCGCGTCCTGTCCGCATTCGATGGGTTGCTCGAGCACATCGGAGCGTGGATGGTGCTCGGCATCGTGCTGGCCGCGCTCGTCGACGCACTGCTGCCGGTCGGCGCGATCGCGAGCGCGCAAGGGCCTGTGCTCGAGCTCCTAGTCATGTCCGCCGTCGCGGTACCGAGTTACGTCTGCGCGCCTTCGGCGACGCCCTTGGCCGCTGTGCTCATCGCCAAGGGCGTGTCCCCCGGCGCCGTGCTCGTCGGACTACTCCTCGGGCCCGCGACCAACGTCGCCACGCTGTTCTTTCTGCGTCGCTCGTTCGGCCCCCGGGCAACACTCGGCCTACTTGCGGCAGTTGTCACTGTTTCCTGGGGGATGGCCCTCGCGGTAAACACCTGGCTCCCCGCGTCGACAGCGGGCAGTAGCGTCGCGATACACAGCCACTCGCTGACGAGCTGGCAAGGCATCGGCACAGCCGTTTTCGCCATCGTATTGTTGCGCAGTATTTGGAGAACCGGTTTCCGCACCTGGTTCTCCATGTTGAATCATGCGTATGATCACGCCCATGGCAGGGTCGAGTCCCACGGCCATGGGCACGGACACGGGCATGGTCACTAAGTGAAATGAAAGTCCTCATCGAGGGTCCGTTCTACCGAGTTGAGCAAACCGAAGACGGCATCATCAAGACGACCGGCTGGGGATCGCCGACCGCCGAGCAAATCGGCGAGTACTGCGCCCGGCACCGCGCGATGCTGAAGCCGATAGCTCCAGCGCGGAGCCTGATGGACGCTTCCAAGATCGGCGACTTGAGCATGAGCGCGCGCTGGCGTTTTGCACAGGAGCTCAAGAAGAACCGAACGCTCGTCTCGCGCAGTGCGGTGTACGGGTTGTCCCCCCAACTCCAGACCATCATGCGGATCCTAATCCGGGCAAGCGGCCGCACCGATCTGCGCGGCTTCCCCTCGGAATCCGCCGCGCTAGCGTGGCTCCGCGAGCGCGATTAACGCCACCGGCTAGCGTGAGCGACGAGCTTCAGACGCAACACGCGACCACTCTCGGTCTGTACGTCTAGGTTGAGCTTCTTTTCCTGACCCGAATCGACGACCAGTAGCCGTACCTGCTTCACCTCGTCCTCCTCCTCCAGCCCGGAGACGACTCCAGAAAACGTCTGCGGTGGACCGAACGCCAATTCGTTGAGACCGTCGATGCGGTCGCCCAAACACGACGCCCACCCGACGCTCAGGTCGATCTTCATCGGGACGCAGGCGTCGTCGTCTTCGCACTTGGTTTGCAAGACGATCTCGTAGCGATTCGTGCATCGCGGCCGCTCGCCGGTGGAATACGCCACGACTTCACCCCGCACGGAGTCGGTCGCCTGCAGCTCCCCCGACGTGGGCGTGGCGTCGGTGAACGGCGTCGTGCTGAGATCTCCGAAGCCGATGTCGGGCGAACCGTCCCAGACTTCGACGACGGACGACTCGAGCACCGTTGCAAACTCGACCTGGGACGGCTCGGGACCGGAATCCCCAGCGGACACGGCACATCCCATGGCCGAGGCGAACGTGAAGCAACACACAGCGAAACGAGACTTGGTGGAGTGGGTCATGATGTCTCGGGCATTGCAACGGCCATGCCGCCGGCTGGGCGAGCGGATCGCGAACACGACTTCACAGCGCTGAATCGATTGGTTCACAGATCGCTATCCGCGACGCGCGCAGACGTCCGGGACGCGTAACTTGCAGGCGTAACGCTGTGACGCCCAGCGTACCGCCTCATAGAAAGCCAGCAGTTTCGGCGTCTTTTCGACGACGGCCGCTGGTGTCGAACCGCGCGGGCTGAACACGGTGGTTGCGCGCCGCGTGCTCGACGCCGATGCTAACCCAGAGCGTTCATGACTCCGGGGACCATCGTTGGCTCAGACTTCCGCGTGCAAAAGGTACTCGGTGAAGGCGGCATGGGTACCGTGTACCTGGCCGAACAGCTGAGCACCGGCGCGCCGCGCGCGCTGAAGGTCATGCATCCCGGGCTGGTCGCTCGCCCCAAGCTACGCGAGCGGTTTGAGCAGGAGGCGCGCGTCGGCGCACGCATTCCGAGCGACCACATCGTTCAGGTCATCGCCGCCGGCATCGATCCGACCGAGGGGTTCCCGTGGCTCGCCATGGAGTTCCTCAAGGGCGCAGACCTCGACCAGACCGTGACGCAGCACGGCGCGCCGCCCTTCGAACAAGCAAAGCTGATCCTGCGCCAGGTCTGTCATGCCCTGAGTGCGGCTCACCAGCAGGGGATCGTGCACCGCGACCTCAAGCCTGAGAATATCTTCCTCGCCCAGCCCCAGCGTTCGGACGCCACGTGGGAGGTCAAGCTGCTCGACTTCGGCATTGCGAAAGTCGTGAGCGACGCGAACTACTCGGCGACGGCGGCGGTCGGCACCCCCATGTGGATGGCCCCGGAGCAGACTCAGCAGTCCGCCGCCGTCGGGCCACACACCGACGTGTGGTCGCTCGGATTGATCGCGTTCTGGCTGTTTACGGGCGCCCACTATTGGCACGCCGCCAACGACCCCGACGCGCCGCTGCAACACCTGCTACGCGAGTTGCTCGTGGACGATCTCGTACCGTCGTCACAGCGCGCGGACGAGTCCGGTTCAGCGGCGCGCCTCCCCGCCGAGTTCGACACGTGGTTTGCGCGCTGCGTCCAGCGCGACCCCACCGCACGCTTTCCCGATGCCGCCGCGGCGTGGCAAGCGTTGGAGCGATTGCTCGATCGGCCGCCCGACGCCGCGGCCGAGCCGCGGCCAGCGATGGACGACAAGGCCCGTCGTCGGGCCGCGCTGATCGCGGCAACCAGAGAGTCCGACGAACAGGAGGAGCGATCCGCCATCTGGCGCAGCGCACAGCTGATCGAATCGTCCCAACCGGCCGGCGTTAATCCGTTCCCGGCGTCTGTCGACGCCCCGTCGCGCCTAAGTCCGCTGCCCGGTTCATCGCCTCGGCTCAGCCCGGTGCCCGGCTCAGCCGCACGACATAGCCCACTGCCCGCTTCCGGCCAAGCCGACTCGGCGCCCCTCGAGCCCACCCGGCTCCACGTGCGCGACGCACCCGCCGCATACGAGGCGACGCGACTGCACGTTCAGCCAGCGTCGAGTGCGCACCATCGGCCGGCTCAAGCACCCCACCAACAGCCACCGTTCGGTCCGCCGCCGCCACAGGGTGGGTCGCCAGGCGGCGCGTATTACCCGGCGCCCCCCGGATACCCCGTCGGTCACGGCGAGTACGCCGATGAACGCTCAGAGCGCCGCGGGGGATTCGGCTGTTTCGCGTGGGGGTTTTTGTTCACGCTGTTCGCCATTGGAGTCGCCGGTGTGTTCGTGTGGTTCGAAACGGACTGGCTCCGAAC
>JAUIKB010001010.1 GCA_030430975.1 Polyangia bacterium | reverse complement strand
CCGAGCGAGCCGGCCGCGTCGGTATTCGCCAGCGACGACGACGCGCCTCGAGCTTCCGTCAGCGCGACGGCCGCGGCGGCGTCCGTGCCGACTCCGGCCAGCGCGCAGGACGCACCGACCCCGACGCGTTCGACATCGCCACCGGCCGTGCGACCGCCGAGCCGACCCGCGGTTCAACCGAAGCCAACGCCACCCGTCGATCCGCTGCTGGGCAAAGCGACTGAGACGCGCCGGTGAGGCCGAGCACGTCGATCGTCGCCAGCGCGCTGGTGCTGCTACCGACGGGGGCACGAGCCGAATCCTCCGACGAGGCCGAACGGCTCTTCCGCGAAGCCAAGGACGCGGTCCGGCAGGAGCGATATCGCGTCGCGTGCCCGCTGTTCGAGCAGAGCCACCGGCTGGACCCGGCCGGCGGCACCGTCTTGGCTCTGGCGTTGTGCTACGAGCGCATCGGACGTTTGGCGAGCGCGTCGATCCGCTTCACCGAGGCGCTCGACTGGGCGCGGCGCGACAATCGCGAGGACCGCCAGACCATCGCGACCCAGCACCGCGCTCAGCTCGCGACGAAACTGTCGCATTTGACGATCCGGCTGTCGCCCGGTGCTAGCGCGATCGACGGGCTGATCGTAACGCACAATGCAAAGCCTGTGAGCAGCGCCCAAATCGGTCAACCGATCGCGGTGGACGGTGGTGAGCATATCCTGGACGTCAGCGCGCCGGGGCGCGTCCCGCTCCAGCTAAAAGCCACGGTTCGCAGCCAGCGGCACGACGTGGAGCTGGTCGTGCCATCCCTTGCGACCGTGCCAGACGAAACTGAGCCGAAAGAAAACCCAGCCGCTGCAGCGCCGCAGCCCGTCGAACGACCTGCGCCTCTGGCCAGTCGCAGCGAGCGACCGCCGATCAGCGCGTCCTCGACCCGCTGGCTGGGCTACCTCTCGCTGGGCGTGGGCGCCGTCGGCGTGGGCGCCGCCACGACGTTAGCATTGCTGGCGTCGTCCAATCGCGACCGGGCCGAGGAGCTTTGTCCGACGTCGCCTTGCGGCAATCGCGAGGGGGTCGACTCCAACGACGCCGCGACGACTCAAGCGACCTACGCCAACATCGCCGCCGGCGTCGGTCTCGTGGGGCTCGCGTTCGGCACGTTCTGGCTACTGACTCGACCATCCCAGTCGACCCAGACCGCGACGCTGCCGGTGTCCCTGAGCGTCAGCTCGCGGGGCGGCGGCGCGGCGTGGAGGATGCGGTTCTGAAACCGGCCAGACCATGACGGTGAGCGACGACCTTTCAGACGGCGAACGCTTCGTCGAAACGCTGCTCGAGTGCGTCACGGACGACGCCGACGCCAGCGTAACCGAGCACCGCCGCGCTCTGGTGGAACGGTTCGAAGCGGCCGCCCAGCGCTGGCCGCAGCTGAGCGTCGATGCCGACTCCTTCGCGCGGTTCGTCGCGTTGCGGCTGCCAGTCGGACGTCCGGCTATGGCGGCGATCGCCGATATGCATCTGGCGGATCTCTACCTGGCCGCGGCGGCGTCCGATCCCGCCGCACCCCAAGCGCTGCTTCAGTACGCGTCGACCGTGCTGACCAAGGTCGCCGCGCGCTTCCGCCACCTGTCGCGCGCCGAGCTTGAATCGCTGCTGATGACGACGCTGTTCGTCGCGACGGATAAGCGCCCAGCCAAGATCGCGGCGTACTCGGGAACCGGCGACATCCTACGCTGGATCGGCGTCGTCGCCAGCCGACTCGCGCTTCGGCATCGGCCGAAAACGCAGCCCGACACCGACAGCGAGCTGTTGGACAACGCGATCAACTCGAACTTCGATCCCGAACTCGGTTACCTGCGCCAGAGCTACCGAGAAGCCTTTCGCGCCGCGTTCGCCAGCGCCGTAGCGGAACTGCCGGCGGAAGACCGCAACCTGCTGCGCTATCGCTACGTCGACCGGCTGAAGGGCAAGCAGATCGCCGACATCCTCGGCGTCCACCCATCGACCGTGACCAGGCGCCTGACGCAGATCGCCGCGAAACTGCGAACCGACACGCTCGACGCGCTGCGCAGCCGCTTCGAACTGTCGGGAAACGATGTGGAAAGCGTGCTGAGGCTGGTCGCAAGCGGACTCGATGCCAGCGTGTCGCGACTACTGCGCTGATGGGCGCTGCAAGCAGCCGGGTCATGTCGTACGATGGAGTCATGCGCCGCACGATTCCGCTCGCCCTGCTCGGTCTGTTGATGACGGGCTCGTGCGGGAGCGACGAAACGGTCGCCAACGATGTGGCTAGCGGTGGATCCAGCTCGGACGCTGGCCCCGGTGACGCAGCTGGTGACGCATCCGGCGACGCTGCGGGGGGCACGGGCAGCGGATGGGTGCCCGGCACCGTGTATCGCGCGCCGGGCGCTAGCGACCGAGGACTGACGGACGTGCGCGGGCTCATTCACGCACACAGCGTCTACTCTCACGATGCGTGCGACGGCGAACCGCGCGAAGGCGAAGATGGACCGATCAACCAAGAGTGCTTTGACGATTTCCGCCGCGACCTGTGCGCCGCAAAACACGACTTCGTATTCCTCAGCGACCACCGCGACTCGTTCAGTCACACCGAATTCCCCGATACGCTGCTATATCGCAAGGACCGCGGGGACGAGCTGATCGAGCGCGCGGGCAACCCGGTCGCGAGCTGGGCGGCTTGCCCCGACGGCACCCGGGCGCTGATCAGCGCCGGCACCGAAGCCGGAACGATGACGGTCGGGC
>JAUIKB010001009.1 GCA_030430975.1 Polyangia bacterium | reverse complement strand
CGCTTCGCGAGAGAAAAGCCTGCACCAACAGCAACCCGCCGCCGGCGCTGATCGCCAACCCCTGCGGTGCGTTTCCAACATCTCGAATCGATCCGGCCACGTTCAGCGACGCGGCGTCGAGAATCTGGACGTGCTCCGCGCCTTGAAACGCGACGTACAGTCGCGCCCCTTCGGGAGAATAGACCGCCGACGAAGCGAAATCGAGGTCGTCGAACGCATGACGACCGGTGGGCACCTCGGTCGGCGGCCCCATAACGTCCAGGATGCCGAGCGCAGCTCGCGCCGTGGTTTCGAAACTCGTGCTCTGACCGCTGATGTAGTCGCCGCTCGCGTTGTTCGCTTTGAGTCCGGGCAGGACCAGCGTTCCACCGTCCGGAGACAACAGCGCCTGGTTGATGAACCCGAGCACCCCATCGTTGTTCGTATCGCTGTTCAGCCCTCGCTCGACGGGCAGCAGCAACTCATCGGCGTCTAACAGGCTCTTGGTGTCGGCGGCGACTCGAACCCAGCTCAGCCACGTTCCCGCTGCGTTTCCTCGCCAGTGGGAGACGAAGACCCTGCCGTCCGGGTGCGCGCCAAGTCCGCGGGGGTCCGAGCGCACGTCCGCAGTGGCCAGCACCTCGAGCTCGTCCGACGACGTGTCAACCAGCGCGACCTGAGCGGTCGCCTGCAGCGTCACGACGGCCCGGTCCTGACCTGGGACCGCCGCGACAGCGTAGGGCGCCGAACCCGCTGGAAATCGGCTGCGACCGCGCTCTTTGAGAGTGGCGCGCGACAGCATCACCAGCTCGTCGGAGTCTTCGCAGACGATCAACACGCCGCGCCGGGCAACGCTCACCGTGCGCGGACGATCGCACACGTCGACGATGGCTTCGAGGCTCAGGTCGGCGAGATCGATCACCGCCACGCTGCCCGCGTCGGGATTCACCGACCAGGCGCGAGCGCGCCGACCATCGACCGCTATCGGTGCCGAGCGTGTCGGCTCGGGAACCAGCGGACGCGGCACAACCGATACGGGCAAGCTAGCGCGCGCCTTGCGTTCGGTCAGGAGGGTCGCGATAACTCGCTTCGAACCGCGCTCCCCGTAGCTATGACACGCCGGAGCATCGCCGCGTCGCACAGAGGTCACGCCCGCGTCGAAGAACCACTCCACGTCTGTCGACTCGTCCGCTCCCTGCAGCCGGTAGCAGACTTCGTTGTCGACAAACGCGATCGCTGGACCGAGAATCACGGGCGTTCCGGCCTCCGCCATCGGCTCCGACGGCGGAGCATCACCGCAGGCTCCGAGCAGCAGGCCGCTGAGCGCCGCTGCGCGGGTGAATGACGTTCGGGCGTTCACCGTTCGGCCGTAGCAAACTCCGCGACGAAATCGTTGGCTATGGGGTTGCCCGAATCGTCCGCAATTCCGCCAGCTCGTACCGTCAGCGTGTACTTCACGCCGGGTCGTAGCGGCTCTTTCGGCGACAGATTCAGAATGCTCTCCTGAGCCGAAAGGTGGACGGCGACCGGAGCAGCGCAATCTTCAGCCACGAGCTGAACCGAACCCTCCCAAACCGAGTTGAACTCGATCGGTTCGCTGAAAGTAAGCCCGAAGCGCGAGGTGAGCGCGAGACCCTCTGCGTCGTCGGGCGGGTACACCATGGTCACGACGGGTGGCGTCACGTCCACCTCGCGCTGAAACGGAATCACTTGACTCGCGCGCCCGTCGAGATCGCCATCAGGGTACTTTCCGTCGGTCTTGCTGTCGTCGGAGGAGGCGATCAACACGTTGCCGATCGGTAACAGCGTGTCCAAGTCCCCGGGTTGCTCTTTGAGATCCGCCACCGACACCAGCTCGAACTCCGCCAGTCTTTTCGGTTTTGCTGGCGCACTAACGTCGATCGCTTCGGCAAAGCTCCCTTCACCGACAAACGCCACGCCCTCCTTGAGGAATACGTAGCCACCGTTGCCGTTCTCGGAATGATAGTCCGACACGTAGCTAGGGTCCGAGGGCGTCGAGATATCGAAAACGATCAGGCCACCGCCCTGGTCCTTGCGCGCGTACCACATCTTGCCGCCATTCAGATGTGAGTGATAGGCCGAGCGAGGCACATCCTCCCCATCGTGGATTTCGAACGTTCCGCCGGGAATCGGCACCGGTTCGACGGGATTGCTGATGTCCATCAGCGTCGTCCGCGTGCCTTCCGCCGCGCTCACCGCCAGGAGGTTTCCGACGGCGAACACGGCGCCGGCGCGTAGCGGCACGTCGAACGTAACCTGAGCGGCGACCTGCGGCTGCGCCGGGTCGCTCGCGTCGACCACATACAGCCCATTATCGGCGGCGGCGACGTAGACGTACGGCGCTTGCCAAAAAACGCTCATCGCAACTCGAGCGTAGGCATCGAACAGATAACTGACACCGTCGAGCCGCAACTCGCTCAGCACCGACGGTGCGCTAACATCGGACAGATCCCAGAACTGAATCCCATCGAGGTGGTTGACCACCATCGACCGTCCGCCGATCTTCGAAAACCCCGCGGCGTGGGTTTCTCGCATGCCGCGCGATTCCACCGTGGTAATGTGCTTGGGCGAACAGGGATCGTCAAATTCAAACACGCTGACGCCTCCGTCGCCCCACTCCGGGGCCCACGGCATCACCAGATAGCCGTCGGTCATGAACAACGTGTTGTGATGATCGAAGTCGTTCGGGCCGCCGTCGACAAAGGCGCACACCTCCCCGATCTCCGCCGCCGAAAAACTCCGCTCCG
>JAUIKB010001008.1 GCA_030430975.1 Polyangia bacterium | reverse complement strand
CGGAGGCCGGTCGTTCTGCAGCAGCAGGTACGTCACGTTGGCGCCGGCCCGAGCGTTGACCGATAGCTTGGGCTCTTTCGCTAACGCCGGGAGCAGCGGCGCAGATATCGCATTTGGGGCGATGTCCGAACGTCCAGCCATCAGTCGCAGCGCACGCGCGTTTTCATCCCGTACGGTACGTACGACGATCTGACGCTGCTGGTTTGGGTTTCCGTCGGCGGGTTGAAGCGTGATCTCTCCGCGCTTAAGCGACGTCAGTCGAAAGGGGCCGGCGCCGTCGAGTCGACCCGCTGGGTCAGGTGGCATGTTGACTTCGTCGGCGCTGAGTATCGGCAGCTCCAGGTCGGACAGCAGCGTCGCGCGCGGGTGCTTGAGATGGATCGCCAGCTGCAGATCGGAGCGAGGCACGCAGCGGTCAATCGCGCGGACGACCGCTCGGTGGGGGCTACCGAGCTCCGGATCACGGAGCGCGTCGACGGTCGCACAGACGTCTCGGGTGGTAAGCGTCTTGCCCGAGTGAAACTTCAGACCGGGCTTAATCCACAGGTCGAGTCGACGGTTGTCCACCAGCGACCATCGGTCCGCCAACAGCGGCACCGGTGCGAGCGTTTCGGGGTCGAGACCGAACAGCCCGGCGTGAATAAGCCGCGTCGTTTTGATGTCCAGCGATCGCGTGCTGAATCGCGGGTCCAACGTTGCGACTTCGGTTGGGACGACGACTTCCAGATAGTCGGACTCTCGCGGCGGTGGGGTGCACCCGAGCAGACCGCTCGCAAGCACCAGTCCGAGTACGGACATCCACGCACGCGTCACGTCAGCATCCTTAACTCAGCGCGTCGATCTGAACCAGCTTTCGGGTATGGTCCAAAGATGCGCCGTCGCTACGCTATCTTACCGGTCGCGGCTGTGCTCGCGGCTTCAGCCAGTTCGCCGGTTGCGGCGAAAGGTCCTGCGCCTTCCTCGGTCGCGTCGGCGGCCGCGCCACGCCACGCCGCCGTTCAGAAGCAGCTGGACGAGCTGGCGGCGTGGGTGAAACGCAGCCGAGGTGAGCTGACCGTTGAAGTACGCGACTTGGCGTCGGGCGAATCCGTAGCCGCGGTGAACGCCCACGCGGCGCTCAATCCGGCCTCGAACCAGAAGCTGATCACCGCCATTGCGGCGCTCGCTGAGCTCGGACCCCAGCACCGGTTCACCACCAGCGTGCACGGCGTGCTGCGCAACGGCGCCATCGGCCGGCTGGTGATCCGAGGCGACGGCGACCCGTCGCTCACGACCGGTGACTTGTGGCGGATCGCCTCATCGCTCAAAGAGCAAGGCCTCGAGCGCGTCGACCAAGGTATCCAGGTGGACCAGTCGGCGTTCGACGATCGGTTCGTGCCGCCGGCGTTTGCGCAGCAGCCCAACGAATGGGCGTACTTCCGGGCGCCCGTCAGCGCGGTGGCGCTCGAGCGCAACGCGGTGACCGTCAACGTGCTGCCCGGCAAGGCCGGCGACAACGCGCGCGTCTGGTTTGACCCGCCCGGCATCGTGGCGGCGAGCGGTCGCGTCGCCACGAAGCCGGTCGGCGACGGCCAGTCCGTGAGCATCCAACTCAAGCCGGGTAAATCCCGACTGGGCGCGTCGCTGAGCGGGAGTGTCGCCGAGGGCATGCCACGGCTACGCTTCGTCAAGCGGGTGGACGACCCGCGCTTGAGCGCCGGCTTCGCGCTACGCCACATGCTGCAACGATTGGGCGTCAAGGTGAACGGCGGTGTGACATCGGGCGGCGCGAACGTCCGCCGACGGATCACGTATGTGCGCTCGCGCCCGCTTTCGGTGCTGCTGCGCGCGCTGGGCAAAGACTCAGATAATTTTTATGCGGAAATGGTGCTGAAGGCGCTGGGTGCGGATCCCGACGCGCCGGCTTCGAGTGAACGCGGAGCGAAACGAGTCTTGAAATGGCTCAAGGACAACGGTCTGCACGACACTGGAACGCGCATCGAGAACGGCTCCGGGCTGTTCGACGCTAATAGGCTCAGCTCGAGCACGATCTGTCGCGCGCTGGTGCACGCCCACGGCGATGCCCGGATTCGGCCAGAGCTCCTAGCGACGCTATCGATCGGTGGCGTGGACGGCACGCTGCGCTCGCGTTTTCGCAAGTACCGTCACGGCCGCCGGATTCGAGCCAAGACGGGCACGCTGGCGAAGGTCGTCAGTCTGAGCGGTTATGTGCAGGGCGGGCGGTCGCGCGCGTTCTCGATTTTGGTCAACGGACTCAGCGACCATCGCGAGGTGCGTCGCCGCATCGACCGATTCGTCGGTTCGCTGGTTACGCCAGAGCGCCGCTAGCGGGTTTTTGCGGGTGCTCGTCCGCCGTGTCGGCGGCGCGGCACTCGGGGTCTGCAACTAACAGCCGTCGCGGCGAGCGTGGGCCCGCTCCTTGAACACGGGTGGTCGCGATCACCCGTACCTTCGTGGGTCATGGCGGTCACCGCCGGGGGTTCGGTGGGCACGCGGCCGGTACGATCGGCCAGCGGACCGGAATTGTAGGACCGGCCGTGACGGGCTGTCTGGAAGATGAGCACATGTCCTTCGCGGTTGGTCGGTTGGCCGAACGAGTACGCGGTTCGCCTCAGGACCTGGGTATTCCGGCGGCAATGGCGGAATCCGTCGCGTGTACAGGCGGCCGCGAACCCTTTCCGCGTCAGATGACTCCAATCGAGTGTGGCCGTTCCCTTTTTGTTCATCTCCGACCGCACATCAGGCAC
>JAUIKB010001007.1 GCA_030430975.1 Polyangia bacterium | reverse complement strand
ACGCGGATTGCGCTCCAAACCAGGAGTGCGTGATCAGCACCCAAGGGCCCGCGTCGTCGCCTCAGAATTTCGGCGAGCCCGGCATCGGTGGCGATGGCTTCGGTGGCGATGGCTTCGGTGGTGACGGTTTCGGTGGTGACGGTTTCGGCGGCAGCGGGCCTGGTTTCGGCGGCAGCGGTCCTGGGGTCGGCGGTAGCGGACCGGCCGGTGCCGGCGGAACCGGCCAGGGCGGGACAGGCCAGGCTGGCACGGGTCCCACCGGCGCGGGTGGCGCTCCGAGTGGCTCGGGTGGCACCGGGTCACAGCCGACCGGCGTGTGCCGAGCGAAGAGCGGCGCAGGCGGCAGCGGCAAGGGCGGCAGCGGCCAGGGTGGCACCGGACAAGGCGGCACGGGCCAGGGCGGCACGGGCCAGGGCGGTACAGGTCAGGGTGGCAGCGGTCAGGGCGGTACAGGTCAGGGCGGCAGTGGTGGCCAGATGTGCGAAGGTGACTGGACACTCGGTGATGTGCCGTTCGCCAGCGACGACACCAGTCAGTTGGGCATGGCGTGCGACGGCGACGTGCCCAAGAATTGTCCGCGCGGCGACTACATCAAGTTCGGGTCGACCGGCGAGTGCATTTGCATCATCGCCTGTTCGGAGCTCAGCGGCGTCGGTGTTGGCGACAACTGTACACAGAACGGTAGCTGGAAGTGTCAACGCATTCAGGCGACGAACGCCAGCGCGAACAAAGCGACGATGTGTGTGCCAGTCGCTTGGAACTTGTGCACGGAGTAGGGACTTGTCGTAGCGATAACACTCGTGCGGTGCCGTCTCGACTCAGGCACTCAGCCGGTGCGTTCGTTGAACATCGATAGCTTACTGGGATCGTTCAGCACGTAGATCGCGTGGATAGTCGAAGGTGTCAGTTCGAAACAGATCACGGATTGAACGGCACGATTGAGATAGGTCACGAGCGCAGGTCCGCCATTGACCGTCTCGATGTGGGTCGTGCAGTCCTCTGGCGCTTGCCGCTGAACTGCAATCAGGAATCGGGCGACGGTCTCGGCGCCCGAAACCGGCTTGTGCAGAGCGCGCGCTTTTCCGTAGCCAGGACGCTGCGTGCCCCCATCGCTACGAAAGGTGACATCGTCGGCTAGCAGCTCGATTAAATCGTCTACGCGGCCGTTTTCGCAAGCGGTTGCGAACTTAGCTACCAAAGCATCGGCTTGCCTTGGCGATGCGCGGAAACGAGGACGACCGGCCGCGATGTGAGTTTTGGCGCGCTTGAGGATTTGACGACAATTCGCTTCGGAGCGACCCACCGCCCGCGCGATTTCGCCGTAGTCGTGTTCGAAAACTTCTCTTAGTAAGAACACGGCGCGCTCGGTTGGGGTCAGCGCGTGCAGCAGGCTCAGGAAGGCGATCGAAAGTGACTCGGCGAGCTCTGCCGGCTCTTCGTTGGCCGGCAGCGGCTCAGGCAATGAATCGACGGCCTCTTCGCGCCGCGCTCGCGCTGACTTGAGTTGGTCGAGACAGATGCGGGTGACCACGGTCGTCAAATACCGGCGCAAGGAGTGAATCGCCGTGGCGTCCGCTCGTTGTAACCGGGTGAACGCTTCCTGAACGGCGTCCTCGGCGTCCGCCCGATTGCCGAGCATTCGGTACGCCACCGAGAACAAAAGCGCTCGGTATTCTCGTCCGTCACTATTCGTCATTGTGCGCATCCGAGGTGAGCCACGCGCTCAAATGCGCGTTGAACTCCGTGGGGGCGTCTTCCAACGGGAAGTGGCCAGCGTGCGGGAGCACACGACACACGTGACGCGGCAGCAGTTTCCGGAATCGGTTCATCGTACCAGCTCGGTAGCCGTTGTCGCGCGCACCGAAGAGCATCAGTGTCGGCATATCTTGTAGCGCGCTGAGCCTTTCTTCTAACCGACTGAGGAATTTTGCTTCTGTGCGGATACTCCGCAGGAAGCTGGACAGATGATCGCGGGTCGCGACGTTCTCGTAAGGGCCCAAGATCCCCGCGCGTTCGGCTTTGGTGAACTGGCCGGTACGGCGCGCGCCGATGGCGGTGAGACGCGGTAACAGATTGAACGTGGAGTTGAACCAGCCAAACGGCCGGCTGCTCACGATGCGCACGATGCCGGCCAGTTCGGGGACATCCTGCAACGGCCACGCAAACGAGTTGCTCACGACTAGGTTGCGGAAACGGTTCCGCTCGCGGATCGCCATTTCCAGTCCTGGGGGGCCCGCGGTCGCGTGGACGACCAGTGTGGTCTCGCCCAGATCGAGGCGCTGCACCAAGCGTTGGAGCCAGCCAGCGCTTCTGGAGAACGCCTGCCCAAAGCAAACCGGTGCCCGGGATAGCCCCATCCCGGGCAAGTCGACTGCGATCACACGGTATTTGGCTCGAAGTTCGGCGATGGTGGTGCGGTACATCATCGACCACATCGGACTGCCATGCAGCAGTAGTAGCGGCCGTCCCGAGCCCTCGTCGACATAATGAAAGCGGACCGGTCCAATCTGACAGAAGCGACGACGGAACGGAAAGAGCCGTGCTGACAGCCAAGTCGGGTTGTCCTCGCGACAGGTGATCTGATTGAGCGTCAGCGTTTGCGCTTGAGTGAACATGGGTACCTCCACTCACCAAGACGAGTTTCTTGGGCTGTTTGTGACAGCTACCCACATCCGGCACGCAAATACCGTGGGCCGTCCCCCCGCTACTATCGTGCGAGCGCCTGGTGCCCCCGACCGGGTATCCTGGACCTC
>JAUIKB010001006.1 GCA_030430975.1 Polyangia bacterium | reverse complement strand
ATCCCGAGTGCGTGAACTGCACCACCGGCGGTGGGGGCCCGTTCTAGCGATCGACGGCGACGGGCGACGCGACCTGGACTGAGACATGCAGGTCGCCAGCGCGCTGATCGACGCCATCTACGCGGCCCCGTTAGGCGGGGACGCGGGGTGGTCAACGGCGCTGCATGCCATCCAGACCCGCTTCAACGCGAGCGGTGCGCTCATCGAAGTAGGCGATCAGCGGGATGGTTTGCTGTTTCTCCAAGCCACCAATCTCGACGGGATGCAGGAGTACCTTGAGTACTATCGAGGCGTCTGCCCGCGGTTTGAGCTCCAGCTCGCCAGCAGCGTTGGCGACGTCACCCACGACGGCATGCTCGGTGACGAGGCTGCGCTGGACCGTTCGGAATTCTACGTTGATTTTCTCAGTAAACAGAACCTCCGCTATCACGCCGCCGGCACAATATCGACAACGGCGACCGGCCTAGGTCTGATCGCGATCCAGCGGTCGCCATCGGCTGGTCGAGTTTCCGCGGACGACCTGGCCGCGTTCGCCCGGTTGCTTCCACATGTTCGACGCGCCGTCGCGATGACCCGGGCGCTCGGGGACGCGCAATCGGAGGCGCGAGACTTGCGCGCGGCGTTGGCGGTGCATCGGGATGCAGTCATGCTCCTCGCGCACGACGGACGAGTGACCTATGCCAACCCCGTGGCGGATGCGCTGCTGCGCCGTTCGGCGGAGCTAGTCACTGCGGGCGGGCGGTTGTCCGCACGGTCGGAAAGCGCCCGACGACGGCTTACGAGGTTCCTGAAGACGGCGCTCGCCTCGCCGGACGGTGGCGAGACCTCGATCAACCTGGGTTCGGCGATTGGAACAGCGACCCACGTAACCGCGTCGCGTTTGCCGCGTCCGGCCGTACTCGATCGGTTTCGCGACCCGCCAAGCGGCGCGCAGCTGTTGGTCACGATTCGCACCGCTCTTGGGCGGCATTCAACGCCGAACCATCTCCATCAGTTCGCGGGGCTGACGATGGCAGAAGCCCGGGTCGCGTCGGCGCTCCTCAACGGCGAGACCCTACGTGAGTACGCGGTGCGAAGCGGTCTGACGCTCAACACCGTTCGCACGTACATGCGCCAAATCCGCGAGCGGCTGCAGTGCCGGTCTCAGAGCGAGGTTGTCGCGAAGCTCGTTCAGCTGGTTGGGTAGACCCTCCTCAGTTGGGGGCAGCCAGCGCCCCGCGCGCCGGGGTAGCTTGTGGCTCTTATGCAAAATCGAGTGGGACGGAGCGCCAGCTGGGCACTGATGGTCGCCGGCGTTGTCGGTGTGACGGCGTGTGGCGGTGGGGATGACGAAGCCGGCGGGGGCTCCGCAGGCGCGGGGGCGGGCGGGTCGGCCGGAGCGGGCGGCGCCGGCGGCACAAGCGGGGCCGGGGGCCAGGGCGCGGCGCCGGCGGGCGACGGTCCAGCGACTCTGTCGCCGAAGAGCTGCCAAGCGGATCTGGAGGTCCTCCGTGAGGAGGACTTCAAGGTAACGAAACCGGCGTCGTCGCACGCGGACCAGATTTTCGGATTTCGGGAGGTGCCGAGCGGCAGGGCGCTCATCGACTTGGTGTCCGACGACGTCATCATCACCAGCGCCGATGACGCGCCCGGGTTCGGGGACACCGTCACGATCAATTTAATCGACGCTGTGATCTCGGTCCCGCTGGGCCTCAAGCTGGAGCGCGTTGAGGACGAAGCGATCATGGCCGTCACAGCGGACGTCCAAAGCCAGAGCGGTCCGGGCATATTCCAGCGCGCTGTCTTCGGTTACGACGGGACCAAGCTCGTCCGGGTGCTCGCTCAAGGGGACACGCTCCCGCCGCCACCGGGCGAGACTGGGGACGTCGTCGTCAGTTTGATTCGCCACGTGCGGATGGACGAAGACGCCATAGCCATTCGCGTGAGACTTGAAGGAAGCGATCGCGACGGCGTCGTCACCGTCAGCGACATGAGCGACATCTCGTTCGAGTGGGCGGCGGTCGACGGCGAACTCGAGGGGGACCCCGGCTACACGCTGTCCGACGTCGGGGACACGATGTGGTTCAATGCGAGCGGGGCGCTGCTTGCGACCGTTGCGGTGTCGGGTCCATCGACGCCTGCTGGAGCGCAGGCGTACTTACGGCTCGACGCAGGACGTGTGCCGGTGTGCGTCGCGTCCAACGCCCTCCAGAACTGCGAGCACGCAGTCGCCCAGGACAAGATTTCGTCGGACGACGTCGACGGGAACCACTTCATGTCCGTGGCCGTGAGCCGGGACGGAACCGGCCCGGTGATGAACGTCAAATTTGACGGCAAAGCGACCGAGCTCACCGCCGGTGACCAGTACGTAGGCGTGACGCTGCGCGACTTTGGTTTTCCGCAAGTCTGCTGGCGTAACAGTTCGGTCTATTTCGTGGCTAACGTCGTGGACGAAGAGAACCGCGCGGGCGACGAACTCATGCGAGTCGATGCCGACGGAACGGTCAGTCGGATCACGCAGTTCCTGCCGCTGTTTCATACACCAGAACTAAAGGGTGAAGTGCCGGACGAAATCGTGTCGATGGCACTGGGCGACAACTGCGACGCCGTGATGTCGGTGAAGGGGCAGCCGCGGGAAGGCACCAACCCGTACAAGGGCTATTGGGTGGCATTTCGTGATGGCGACACCATGGAGATCACCGACGAAACGTCGGGCCGCAAAGACAACGGCAACGGCGATGTTCACGACGTCGCGAAACTGCGCAAAATATCCCTCAC
>JAUIKB010001005.1 GCA_030430975.1 Polyangia bacterium | reverse complement strand
CATCCCCCCTGACGGTGAACCGACTGCGCGCTATCGGCACCGAACTCGCGAGCGTACGCGCGTGAGCGGGACGACGACAGCAGGCCCGGTCCAAGCCAAGCAGCGCCTCTTCGGGATCATCTCAGTCGCACTGGGTGTTCTGATGTTCGGCGGAGGAATCGCACTGCGCCACCGAATCGACCCGTGGTGGACGAACGCGGCCGCCGGACTGGTCGGGCTCGCGACGGCGGCGCTGGCGCTGCGCGGCGAACGGCGAGCGCTGCTGGTCGCCCGCTATTCCACCGCGATCGCCGCCGCCGCGCTCGGTCTTGTCATGGTGCTCTGCACGCACCTCGCTTTCCGTCAGATCGCCCAACATGCTCCGGCTCTTCAAAGCGCGGTGACGCTCCTGTACGAGGACCTACATGGAGAAGCGTCCCCAAGCCCGGCGATCGCCGTACCGCTCGTGATCATGATCGTCACCGCCGAAGAGCTGGTTTGGCGCGGGGTCGCGATTGGGTTGTGCCGGGAGTGGCTAGCGCCAGCCGGCGCCGTCGCCGCCGCCGTCGCGCTGTACGTTGCGCCGCAGCTGATCGGCGGCTCATGGGTGTTGATCGCGGCCGCGACGGTCGTAGGAATGGTGTTCACACTGCAACGCGTGCTGACGGACCGCCTGATCGACCCGATCATCACGCACTCGGTGTGGAGCGTCGGCGTATTCGTGTTGTTTCCGCTCGTCTAAGACGACTCCGTCTTGGACAGTATCGCCCGCGCCACCTCTACCACCAGAGTGTAAACGTCCGTTGAGAGTGGCACGGTGGGCCGGACCGTGCGGCTAGCGCAGCGCAAACGCAGCTTCGGTGGCGGTCGCCTGGATTCGGACCCAACTTTCGCGAAACTGAAGCGTCTTTATTCTATGTCCTTTCGATGCCGTCGTGCGGCGCTGTGCCTGATCGTCCTGCTGCTTTCTCCCAGCGGCTGCGGTCGCACGCCCAGGGCGGCTCCCCAATCGGCGCCGGCAGATGTGCCCGCCACCCCAGCGCCAGCGCTCGAATCTGTCCAGATCAACGGGGTGCCGCACGTTCGCCAAAAGCCCGACTTCTGTGGCGAAGCCGCCGCCGCCAGCTACTTCCGAAAACTGGGACATCCGGTCAGCCAGGACGATGTCTTCAACGCCAGCGGCATGGACCCCAGCCGCGGCATGGGCGCGACAACTCGGGAACTGAAGACCGCGCTCGAAACGCTGGGCACAGCTGTCGGCCCCGTGTGGATGCGGGCCGACCCCGCGCATGCCGCCCGCGACCTAAAGGCGCACTTCGCATCACTACACGCCGACCTACAGCGCGGAGTGCCCTCGATCGTTTGCATGCGTTACGACGAACGTCCGAACACCACGGAGCACTTCCGACTGATCCTGGGTTACGACGCAGACACCGACGAAATTCTGTACCACGAGCCAGCCGAAGACAACGCCGGGTACCGCCGCATGTCTCGCACCAGACTGCTCAGCCTTTGGCCGCTAAAATACCAAAAGGATAATTGGACGATCATCCGCCTCAGGATGCAGGTCAACGAGTTTCGAAAGCCCAAGCCAAGAGCCGGATTTTCCGCTGCGGCATACGCGCAGCACGTCCTCGCGCTGAGAAAGCGCCTGCCGCAGGGATTTTCCGTCGTGATCGAGCCGCCGTTCGTGGTCGTCGGCGGCAGCGGAGCCGCTCGCGTCAAGGCGCAGGCTGAAAGCACGGTGAAATTCGCGGTCAGCCACTTGAAGCGGCAGTTCTTTACACGCGATCCCAAGCGCATCCTCAACGTGTGGTTGTTCAAAGACAAGACCAGCTACGAGAAACACACCCGCGCTTTTTGGGGGTCCGTCCCCGACACACCCTACGGATACTACTCGAGCACCGAGGGCGCGTTGGTCATGAACATCGCAACTGGCGGCGGAACACTCGTCCACGAGATCGTGCACCCGTTCGTCGAAGCGAACTTTCCGGGCGCGCCGGCGTGGCTGAACGAAGGATTGGGATCGCTGTACGAACAGTCCGCGCGGCGAAACGGACGCATTGTGGGATTGACCAACTGGCGGCTCGCCGGGCTACAGACAGCCATTCGAAACGGCCCGATCCCGTCGTTTCGAGCCCTGAGTCACACCACCAGCCATCAGTTCTACGAACAGGATCCCGGCACCAACTACGCCCAGGCGCGCTACCTGATGTATTACCTCCAAGAGCACGGACTGCTAGAGAAGTTTTACCATTCGTTTTATCGAAACCGCCAAGCCGATCCGACCGGCTATCAAACCTTGAGATCGGTTCTCGGCGAACCCGACATGAAGAAATTCCAGCGTCGGTGGCAAGCGTACGTACTGGGGCTCAGGTTTCGCTGAGTGCGTGCCGCGGAAAATCTCACATAGCAGGCCGAATCCTGCGCCCTAGGTCGATTTCGACCTTGGCTTCCGCTCGTCGGGCCGCACACTGATGAGGATGAGTGGGACGACGTCATCCGCTGCAGGCGGCGAAGGAAAGCTCGTCCGCCGCATCGTCACGTTCCCGCTCTATGTGGCCGGTCTTGGCCTGTGGCTGGCGTTGCTCGCCCCACTCCTCGCGCTGGCGTTGTGTCTGGACCTGGCAACGCGGCGCCCGTTGCCGCTCGTCAGCACGCTGCTGTTCTTCGGTGTCTACCTGAGCTGCGAGGTCGTCGGGCTAGCGTTAGCCGGACTAATTTGGGTCCGGGCCGTCGCCACCGCACGCGACCATCAGGCATTCTTGGACGACAACTTCA
>JAUIKB010001004.1 GCA_030430975.1 Polyangia bacterium | reverse complement strand
CCGCACTGCAACGTGTTGCCGCAGCCGTCGCTCATTTGACCGCACTCGACGCCGGCGCTCTGACAGGTTGCCGGTGTGCAGCCGCAGACGAAGTCGACACCGCTGCCGCCGCATGTTGCAGGCGCCGTACAGCTGCCGCAGTCCAGCACGCCTTCGCAGCCATCCGAGGAGACCCCGCAGTCGAAGCCCTCGCCGCTGCAGGTCTTGGGAGTACACGGCGTCAGTCCACACTTGTTGGCGCCCTTGCCGCCGCAGAACTCGCCCACCTCGCACACGCCGCAGATCAGGCTGCCGCCGCACCCGTCGGGAATCGTGCCGCACTCGGCGCCGACGCTGACGCAGGTCACCGGGATGCAGGGGCCGCCATCGCCGCTGCTGGAGCCGCCGGTGCCGGTGTCCGGGCTCGCATCGTTGTTCCCGGACCCGTCGGTGCCGCTCTCGACGCCGCCATCCACGTCACCGAACAGTGCGTCCCCGGTGCCGCCACAGTGAGTTGCGCCGGTGGCCGCCAAAATGACGGAAAAAAAAGCTGCAGTCCCCTTAAGAATGCCCCTCATAAGACCCTCTTTCTAGCACACAACCGGTTCCTGGGCTGGAACCCGGCGCGTACGAGCCGTCTTGACGCGGTGCGGCATAGTGCCAAACTGCGGTCGTGGCCGCGCTTCGATTTGGACCTGATTATCACGAGCGCGTCACCGTGCGCGGTGATCGGGAGCTCACGCTGCGGCTCGTCCGTCCCGACGACAAAGCCCTGATGCGACGAGGTTTCGAGCGCTTGTCGCCGGAGTCGCGCTACCGGCGCTTCTTCACTAACAAGTCGAAGCTTACCGACGATGAACTCGCGTACCTGACGGAGGTCGACGGGGACAGCCACTTTGCCTTGGGCGCGACGACCACCGCCGCCGACGGCGAGCGAGTGGGCGTAGCGATAGCCCGATTCATTCGCTTGAGCGACAACCCGACCGTCGCTGAGGCGGCGATCGTCGTGTCGGACGATTGGCAGAAATGCGGCGTCGGACGCCTGTTGTTCGACCGTCTGGTTGCCGCGGCCCGAGAGCGCGGCGTCGAACACTTTCGCGCAGAGGTGCTCGCCAGCAACGCGCCAGCTCGCCAGCTTCTGCACGAGGCGACAGAGGTCGTGGACGAGCAGGCCGACGGCGACGCGGTCATCATCGACATGCTCTTGCCGGATCCGGACGAAACGCCCCAGCACGAATGGTTGTTGTACAGGCTGTTCGCGATGGTTGCGTCGGGCGAGGCACAGGTAGTCAGCGCGCTTAAGCGCTTGGTACGTCGCCTGGCATCGCCACTGCGCGGCGAGCAGCCCGACGCAGCCGATCACGCCGACGCGAGCTGACAGGCCGCGCCGGCGATACTAAGGGGCGCTACTGGATCAGCTTGAACTCGATGCGCCGATTCTGCTGCCGGCCCTTCGCGCTCTTGTTGTCCGCGATTGGCTTGTCGGGACCGAAGCCCTCGGTGGTGATGCGTGAGGCGTCGACTCCCTTGTCCACGAAGTACTTCTTCACGGCTTCTGCGCGACGTTTCGACAGGTCCATGTTCTTGTCATGCTTGCCGACGTTGTCGGTGTGGCCGGAGATCGCGATCTTGATCTCCTTGAACTTCTTGAGCACCTCGACCGCCTTGTCCAATTGCGGCTTTGAGTTGGCGCGGATGGTTGCCTTGCCCGTAGCAAAGTAGATGCCTTCGATCACGCCGGTGAACTTCTCGATTTCCTTGGGAACCTCGTCCGGACAGCCATCGGTGTCCTGGTAGCCGTTTTTGGTCTCAGGCTCCGTCGGACACTTGTCGGCGTCACCCACGATTCCGTCTTTGTCTGGGTCCGCGTCGGGACAGCCGTCCGGGTCGATGCCGGCTTCGTCCGGGCACTTGTCGACGTCGTCCTTGAAGCCGTCACCGTCGCGGTCGCCCACCGGGCACCCGTCAGGCTCGACTCCGGCTTGCTGTGGACACTTGTCGACATCGTCGTTGAACCCGTCGCCGTCCGAGTCCACGGGGGCGGGGCATCCATCCGGTTCGACGCCTGGGTCGTTGGGACACTGATCCATGTCGTCTGTGAAACCGTCACCGTCCGTGTCGGCGGGTGGCGGTGGTGCTTTGATCGGAGTCCGTCCAAACGTTAGACTCACCCCGAGCAAGAGCTCGGGGTGGTGCACCTGCTTGCCTTTTTCAGCTTGGTTTTTTTGGCTGAGCGTGTCGCGCACGTCGAGGCGCAGCGAGACGGCTCGACTGACGGCGTATTTTGCGCCGATGCCAAAGTGCGGGAACCCAGGGTCTGTGTCGTTGCCCGTTGAATCGGCGCTCGCGATGAGCGCGCTGGCGCCGACCAAGATGAATGGACTGAGCCGTCCAGGCAGCTGCGCGAGTAGATGAGCGCGCGGTACGATCAGCGTGGCGCTCTCCGCGTCTTCTGTGGACGTGGGCAAGAAGCCGGCTTCGGCTTCGATGCCGAGGAAACTGAGCGGGTAGTAGCCGAGCCGTCCACCTAGCTCGAGCGCCGGCGACTTGAACGGTTGCTGGCGAAGCTTCTCGTCGTGGAGGTTGTGGTCCTCGCTCGGCAGCATGATGCCGCCGAAGATACCGAGCTCGAACATGCCGGCCTCGGGTTCGAGCTCGCCGGATGTGGAGCTCTTGAATCCGTCGGACGTCGAGAACGAAGCGCTGGCTGAGCCAGACGAGTCGCCGTCTTGCGCCTGCGCTGTAACGCTCGCGCAGGTGATCAGTGCGACGGTGCTGACCGCCG
>JAUIKB010001003.1 GCA_030430975.1 Polyangia bacterium | reverse complement strand
GCCGCTGCAACGAGGTCGTTGCACGTGGTCTTCTGTGCCCCAGCGCCGTCCAGCTCGCCCGCCCAGCAGAAGATAGGGTCCGCGGTGATCTCGCCCGGATTGCCAGCCAGATTCTCGATCGCGCTCATGCGGGGCGAGATCGGAACCGCCGCCCGCACGGAGGCATCCTGAACCATCGCGACGACCGAAAGGTTAGCGCCGATGCTGGTGCCCACGACGGCGATGCGCGCGGCGTCGATCCCAGGATGACTCTTCAGGTGGGCCAAGGCAGCGGCCACGTCGAGGGGAGCCCCGTCGGGATCGCTGAGGATATCGTTGAATGCGCCGTCCTGGGGGGAGGAGTCGCCGTGACCGCGCAGGTCGATGGCCAGGGTCAGCATGCCGGCGCTGATGTAGGCGTCGACGTACGCATTCCACTGAGCCCGACTCGAACCGAACTGGTGGAGCAGCAGGACGCCGGGGAGGCACGAACCCAACTCGGGCGCCGTGAGCGTGGCGGCGATCGATTTTCCGTCGCTGGTGGTGAGGGTGACGTCGCTGGCCACGCCCTGGCCGCCGGCCGGCGTGCATGCACCGCTCGTCGACCCGCCGGTTCCCGCGGCGCCGGAACCGGCTGCGGCCCCGGAGCCGGCCGAACCGCCCGTGCCCGCGGTACCACCTGCGCCAGCGGTTCCGGCCGAGCCGCCCGCAGCCGCTGCTCCGCTGGCGCCTCCGCTTGCCCCAGCAGACGTCTGTTCGCCGTCGGAGCTCCCGCACGCGACGGTCAGTGCCAGCGAACCCATGCCGAAGAGGATGGTTCGCGAGTGAAGATTCAGCATGGCGTGTTGTACGTGCCAGGCGGTGAGGAGTTTCGGTTTCCTCGGTACGGGCGTCACCTGGTGGACTCAGCTGTGGCAGGATGCGGCTGATGGCAGAACTCTATTTGAAGCAATTGCTCGTCGGGCGAGACATCGGAAAGGATGACGCGGTCGGCAAACAGATTCAGAATTTCGTGTATCTGATCGGTGATCGCACGGCCGGCGAGTGCCTGGTAATCGACCCGGCGTGGGTCATTCAGGATGTTCTCGACTGCGCGGCCGCGGACGACATGAAGATCGTCGGCGCGCTGGCCACGCACTATCACCCCGATCACGTCGGCGGGACGATGTTTGGTTTCACCGTGCAGGGACTGCCGACGCTGCAGGAGCTCAACCCTTGCAAGGTGCACTGCCACAAGCTGGAGGCCGAAGGGATTCGCACAGTGACTGGGCTGTCGGCGTCAGACTTCGTCGAACATGAAAGTAATGACGTCGTGAAGGTCGGCGAGATCGAGGTCGAGCTGCTCCATACGCCGGGTCACACGCCCGGCTCGTCGTGTTTTAGGGTCAAACAGAACCTTCTTGCCGGCGATACGCTCTTCCTGCAAGGCTGCGGTCGCGTGGATCTACCCGGCGGCGATCCGGAACAGATGCGGATCACTCTGACCCAGCGCCTCGCCAAGCTGCGCGACGATCTCGAGCTGTATCCCGGTCACGCCTACGGTGGCGAGCACGCTTCGTTGGGACACGTAAAGCAGACGAATCTGTCCATGCAGTAGCTGCCGCCTGCGCCGGTACGGAGTCGAGGTGGCAAACGGCAGGCTGGCGTCTTATACGGTTCGCCGAAAGGCGACTTGAGATGGCAACCACCAGTACATCGGACGTCCGACGCATCATGGTTAAGAAGCGCTTGGCGAGCGGACGGCCGTGCGACAAGTGTGCTCAGGCCGAGGCTATCCTGCGCGATCGCGGTCTATGGGAGCGGATCGATGACGTCGTGTGGGCTGACGAGACGGACCCGAAGTCGCCCGGGCATGCTCTGGCCGCCGAGCATGGCGTTACGATCGCGCCGTTCTTCTTGGTCGAGTCCGCAGGTGCCGTAAACGTCTACAAGAGCGTGCTGAGCTTCATCAAAAAAGAGCTGAGCGAGCCTGCCACCGTGCGTGCTTCGACCGAATTGGACCTGGCGGCGCTCGACCCGCTATCGCCGCCCGAGCGGATCGAACGTGTCCTCAAACACTACGGCAGCGACTGCGCGATCGCGTTCAGCGGAGCCGAAGACGTCGTGCTGATCGACATGGCTGCGAACACCGGCCAGAGCTTTTCCGTGTTCTGTCTGGACACCGGTCGGCTGCATCCCGAAACGTACGCATTCATTGAGCGCGTTCGCGAACACTATCGCGTCGGCATCGACGTGATGTCGCCCAACGCTGCCGCACTCGAGGCGCTCGTGTCGGAGAAGGGCCTGTTCAGTTTTCGGCAAGATGGTCATCACGAGTGCTGCGGGATTCGCAAGGTCGAGCCTCTCGGGCGTGCGCTTCGGGGCAAGCGCGCCTGGATGACGGGTCAGCGGCGGGATCAGTCGCCGGCGACGCGGGACGGTCTCGCCGTCAGCGCGCTCGACGCGGCGCACGGCGACGCGTTGAAGCTGAATCCGCTCGCGGATTGGTCATCGTCCGACGTTTGGAAATACATTCGGGACCACGACGTCCCCTACAACGCGCTGCACGATCGCGGCTACGTCTCGATCGGCTGCGAACCCTGCACGCGGGCGCTGCGGCCCGGTGAGCACGAGCGCGCGGCGCGTTGGTGGTGGGAGGACGCCACCAAACGCGAGTGCGGGCTGCATCTGCCGGTGGCTTCGGACGACTAGTCGGACTCGGGCGGCTGCGGTACGGCGCGTTTGGACGCGGGGAGTTCTTCGAGGGTGCGCGCCGCGCGTCGCTTTCCAGTGCTGACGCGGCCCA
>JAUIKB010001002.1 GCA_030430975.1 Polyangia bacterium | reverse complement strand
CGGCGGTGCGGGCGGCGCAAGAACAAGGGGCGCGGGTGCTGGCAGTAGCGAACGTGCTCGATTCCGCGATCGCGCGCACGGCGGACGGCGCGTTGTACACACATGCGGGGCCCGAGATCGGGGTGGCGTCCACGAAGTGTTTCACGACGCAACTCGTCGCGCTGCTCATGCTGGCCACCTACTTGGGACGTCGCCGCGGGAAGCTCACCGCGAGCGCAGCGCGCGAGGTCTTGCAGGCGCTTGTAGAGGTGCCGACCGCGATGCGCGCGGCCCTTGAGGCAAAGGACGCGGTTTACGAGGTGGCTCGTCGCTATCAGCACGTTGAGCACATGCTGTTTCTCGGGCGAGGCTTGGGCTTTCCGATCGCGCTCGAAGGCGCGCTGAAGCTGAAGGAGATCAGCTATGCCCACGCCGAAGGCTACGCCGCAGGCGAGATGAAGCATGGCCCGATCGCGCTGATCGACGAACGCATGCCGACGGTGGTCGTCGTGCCGCGAGACCGACAGTTCGAGAAGACCCTGTCCAATCTTCAGGAGGTGCGGGCGCGGGACGGCCAGATCATCGCTGTCATCACGGAAGGCGATGAAGAAGCCAAGAGCGTTGCCGACAGCTTCCTCGAAATTCCCGATGTGAAGTCGGTAGTACAGCCTCTGTTGACGGTGCTGCCGCTTCAGCTGCTGTCGTACTACATCGCGGATCTGAAAGGCACGGATGTCGATCAGCCGCGGAATCTGGCGAAAACCGTGACCGTCGAGTAGCTGCAGCCGGGCATGCCCTTGACAATTCCGCGGGCGGGCGTCGAGCATGACGCGATGCGTGTTTCTTCTGTCGGCCGACTTGTCTTCACCCGTGCAACCTGCGCCTGCGTGGCGCTGGCCCTGACCGTCGGCTGCGGCGGTGGCAAGCCGGAGCCGGCCACACCCGAGGCGGGTGCAGAAACGGCGGCTCCGGCGGAATCGGACGAACCGGCAGGCCCGGCCAAAGACAGCAGCGACGAGCAGGCTTCGAAGCCTGCCGAGGACGCGCCGCTCACCATGCCCACGAAGTGTGCCAAGACGATCGACGGAGTCTGCTTGCCGAATCAGAAGTTCGTCGAAAAGCTGTGCAACAGCGCCTACCCGAATATCGCGTTGGTGATGCACGCCAAGGGCTCGCCGTGGACGCGCGGTTACCTGCGAGGAAAAACGAAGGCATGGAATGCGTCGGGCGGCGCGTCGTCGGGTGACGAAGTCCTGGAGTTCGACGAGGAAGTCGTGGTGGTGCGCTACCGAAAAGCGAGCACCAAAGGTATTCAGGTTAGCGGGGCAGGCTCGAGCTACGACGCCCTGCGTTGGGACGGCAGCTGCGTGACGCTGTCGGACGGTGAGATGACGCTCAAACGGCCGCCGCGGCAACGGGCCTCGAAGATCACCTGGAAATGGCTGGACGGCACGATGCGCGAGGCGCTGCGCGAGAGTCCGGAGGTGGATGCCGCCTACAAGGCGCGACGCAAGGAATGCAAGGGCGTCAGCATGGGCGAAGTCAGTTTGAAGTGCGTCAAACTGGACCAAAAGCTCAGCGACGTGATCGTGAAGCACGTCCGAAACGGCGGGAAGGTCGGCGTTCCAGAACAGATGCCGGAATAATCAGCTTTCGGGCACATTTCCGGTCGTGACAACGCCGCAGCGACTGTAAGGTTTCGCCGTTCGACGCACGTGCGTCGAAGAACCGGGCGATCAGCCCGCAAAGATCCGACTAGGAGGCGTTGTGGACGTATCTGGCAAAGTGGCTCTCGTAACCGGCGGAGCCTCGGGACTTGGCGAGGCGACGGTGCGCGCGCTTGTCGCAGGCGGCGCGAAGGCGATCATCGCCGACAAGGCCAAGGAAAAGGGCGAGGCGTTGGCGTCCGAGCTCGGCGACTCGGTGCGTTTCGTAGAGACCGACGTTACCGACGAGGGGCAGATGAAGGGGGCGATCGCCGCGGCCCATGACTTGGGCGGTCTGGACATTGCGGTCGGCTGCGCCGGCATCGGCACGGCGTCGAGAGTTGTCGGCCGAGGCGGCCCCTTTCCCCTCGACTTGTTCGCGCTCACGGTGAACGTCAACTTGGTGGGCATGTTCAACATGGTTCGCCTGGTCGGTGAGTCGATGATGAAGAACGAGCCGAGCGACGATCTGGAGCGCGGCGTGATCATCACGACGGCGTCGGTAGCTGCGTTTGACGGGCAGATCGGCCAGGCGGCGTACACCGCGTCGAAGGCAGGCGTCGCGGGGATGACGCTGCCAATTGCTCGCGAGTTCGCGAAGTTCGGTATACGCGTGCTGTGCATCGCGCCGGGTCTGTTCGACACGCCGATGATGGCGGGTCTCCCAGCGGAAGCCCGGCGCTCGCTTGAGGCGACCGTGCCGTATCCATCCCGATTGGGACGGCCAGACGAGTACGCGCACCTGGCGATGAGTATCGTGGGCAACACGATGCTTAACGGTGAGACGATCCGTCTGGACGGCGCGATTAGGATGCAGCCCAAGTAACACTCGTCATGGAGAGCCGGCCTCCGCCCAGTAGTCACCGAGCCGCACCCGATGTCGTGCTCGTGATCGACGACGATCAGCCAACGCGGCTGCTCATCGCGCGTTGGCTGATCCGAAATGACTATCAGGTCCTCGAGGCGCCGAACGGCCTGGAAGGCGTTCGGATCGCCACGAGCGACGCGGACGCCATATCGGTGATCGTGTTGGACGTGATGATGCCGGGCCTGGACGGCTTCGGCGTGCTGCGACAGCTCAAAGAC
>JAUIKB010001001.1 GCA_030430975.1 Polyangia bacterium | reverse complement strand
TCTTGTCGACGAATTTATGAGCCTGGAAATAGTGCTCGACCGTGGGCCACGACTGTTTGTCCAAGGTGATCGGAAACGGCGCGAAGTTCGAAAATTCGCCGTACTCGTCTCCGACGCTGTAGAAGTGAATCGTCGTCATGGTCCGGAACCGTCGAATCGTGCGGGCGAAAGAAACTCGATCGGCAGTTCGGTGCCGCCGTCAACGGCCAGGTCGGCGAGCGCTTGCCCGATCGCCGGCGCTAGCTTGAAGCCGTGGCCGCTGAATCCGGCTCCGATCACTACCCGCTCGGAATCGGCGTGCCGGCCGACAACAAAGTGCCCGTCCGGCGTGCTCGTGTACGTACACGCTTCGTGGCGTACCACGTCGCGTGTCAGGCCCGGCAGGATCGGACACGCGACCGCCAGTACCCGTTCGACATCGCCCAGAGCGATCGCGTCGTCACGCGTTTCCGGCGTTGAAAACTCGTCGCCGCCATCGTGCCGCGCGAGCTTCATCACGCCCGGCTCGAGCCCTGGGAAGCCGTAGCTAAACGCGTCCTCTGCACCGTGGACGGCAAACACGGGGAAGCCGTCGGACAGGTGATGCTTCCCGCCGGTGCGGAGCCACACCATCACCCGACGCAGCAGCCGAAGCGGCAGGCGCGGCGCGGAACCGGCCCCGGACAGCGCCGCGTTCGTCCACGAGCCAGCCGTGATCACCAGTCGGTCGACCGTCACGGCAGGCCGGTTCTCGAACGCCACGCGTACCCCGGCTTCGGATACGACCCAGCCGGCTACCGCCACGTTGTCGATCAGTTTCGCGCCGGAGTCGCGCGCGCACCGCCGCAGCACGTCGACACAGCGCTCGGCGTACAGCAGCCCGGCGTCGGCCTCGAACGAAACGCGGTAGTCGGCCGGAAGCACTAAGCCCGGCCAGCGCCGGGCGGCCTGGGAGGCCGACAGATCGTCGACGACCAGGTCGTGCTGCCGCGCCGCGCGAAACACGCCCTCGACGACTGCGCTATCCGGTGCCCCGGCTACGACGGTCCCGCAGCGCTCAAACAGGCGCTCCCCCGACCGCGCCGCTAGCTCGTCCCATCTCGCGTACGCAACCCGCAGCAGTGGCACGTAGTCAGGGTGTTCAAAGTACGCCATGCGGATCGCCCGCGTTTCGCCGTGTGAGCTTCCTTGAGCGTGCGGGGGCGAGAACTGGTCGACAAGCGACACCCGCGCACCGCGTTCCGCGAGACTGAGCGCCGTGGCGGCTCCCATGACGCCGCCACCCAGAACCAAGACCGAAGCCGTCACGCGCGAAGCTTGCCTGAAGTTCACTCACCGCTCTAGTCGGGCGGCTTTGACGGCAGGCCGCGGCGTGGGCACTATGCTTTGATGAGGACGCTTCCGAGCGCAGCCTGCACGATGGTGCTTTGCACATGTGCGTCGTTGGCGCGGGCGGAAGTGCCCGCTGTGACGAGCCCGTATGGCCCCAGCGCTTCCTTGTCGCCGGAGCAGCGCCTGGCGACGCTCCAGCGGTTAGACGCGCAAATGGCGGAGCTCAAGGAGCAGCGTCCATCCGTTTTGCCGCCGCTCGTACTGATGATCGTCGGAGCGAATTTGGCCGCAGGCGCGGTGACACTCGGGTTCGTCGACGGCATCTCGGAGTGCTCGGATCTGTCCTCGGATTCGAATTGCGATGGTTCCATTCCCGCGGGGTATCTCGTGTTCGGTGCGATCGCCTTCATCGGTGGAGTCGGAGGCGGTGGGATCTGGTTGTTGAACAACATGAGCGAGCGCCGTGAGGTCAACGTAGAGATCAAGAAGCTACAACGCGTGATCGAGTATTACGAGGCGCCGAATGTGACGCTGACGCCCGTGGTGACCCAGAACTCCGCTCAAGCTCGGCTGACCTTTACGTTCTAGCGCCGCACAACCCGGTCCGGTGTGATCGACGCGCGGTGCGGTTTCCGATATCGTTTCGAGATGGGATCTCGAAACGCGACGTTCGTAGGTGCGCTTGGGATCGCTATTGGCGTTTCCTTCGCGGGCGGAACCGCTGCTCAGGGTTCGGACTCGACCGGGGCGTTCCCGCCCGCCGACACGGCAGCGCCGCCAGCCACCACACCGCCGGCCGCGCCTCCTGCTCCACCCCCGGGTCAAGCGTCACCACCCCCCGCCGTCCCGCCGCCGCCACCCGGCCCGGCGGCTGCTCCGGCTGCATCACAGCCAGCGCCACCCCCGCAGCAGCTGCAACCCCCGCCTCCGCCGCCGCAGAAGGACCTCGACCCGCGTCCGGCCGAACTGTTCCTCGGCCTTGGTCTCGGCAACGCGGTTTGCGATAACGAAAAACCGGACAGCGACTGTCCAGTCGACGGCGCTGGCGCCTTCACGCTCGGCGGTGGCTGGCGGTTTCACCCCAAGTTCTCGTTTGGGATCGAGCTATCGACGTGGGCGTTCAACGTGCGCGAGTCGTGGAAGGGTCAGCTCGACGAAGAGGCGACCGATGTGGAGTTTTCGAGCACCTACCTCGCCCCGTACCTTCGCTGGTACTTTGCCGACGGTGAGTCGCCGGCGGCGTATCTGCAGGCGGGCATCGGGTTCGGGTCGGTTCAGGCGACGGCTACGAGCGCTCAGAACGAGTACAAAGCGCAGATTACCGGGTTCGCGTTTCCGCTCGGCATCGGCGCCGAGTGGCACCTCTCGGAACACTTTCGCCTCGGCGGCCAAGCCCTAGCGTATCTGCAGCTGTCCCAGCGTGCGTGCGAAACCAGCAACGGCAATGAGGAGTGCATGGACGCGG
>JAUIKB010001000.1 GCA_030430975.1 Polyangia bacterium | reverse complement strand
TCCGCTACCGCCGGACGTGGAGCCTCCGCTACCGCCGGACGTGGAGCCTCCGCTGCCGCCGGACGTGGAGCCTCCGCTGCCGCCGGACGTGGAGCCTCCGCTGCCGCCTGAAGCTGAGCCGGCGCTGCCGCCTGAAGCTGAGCCGGCGCTGCCGCCTGAAGCTGAGCCGGCGCTGCCGCCTGAAGCTGAGCCGGCGCTGCCGCCCGACGTCGACCCGGCGCTGCCGCCTGAAGCTGAGCCGGCGGTCCCGCCGGATGCTGAGCCGGCGCTACCCCCGGAAGTTGAGCCTGCGCTTCCGCCTGACGAAGAGCCACCGTTGGCACCCGTACCGCCGAACTTTCTCGGGGCCGGATCGTCCCCGCATGCGGGAACCAGGAGCGTCAACGACGCGAGGGAAGTGAACAGTACCGGAAAGAAGGACTTCATCCAGCGAGCCTACCGTGTTTTGCGGCTCGGTCCAGGCTGGAAGGTGGCCAGACGGCGCTCGAAATGTGCTCACTCTGGTGGCTTCAGATTTACAGCTTGAAGCGCAGCGAGATGTCAGCGGCTGGAGCCGAGTGGGTGAGCGCGCCCACGCTGATCACGTCGACGCCGGCCACGGCCGCCGAGCGAACTCGCTCCGGTGTCATATTCCCGGAGATTTCCACGGTCGCCTTGCCACGTGCCATCACGACCGCCTGGGCAACGTGGTCAGGCGCGAAGTTGTCCAGCATCACGATGTCGGCGCCCGCGCTGAGCGCCTGCTCCAGCATCGACAGATTCTCGACCTCGATCTCGATGCGACAAGTGTGAGGGGCTCGAGCCTTAGCGCGCGCGATCGCTGGCTCGATCCCGCCGGCGGCGGCGATGTGGTTGTCCTTGATCATTACAGCCGAGCCGAGCATATCGCGGTGATTGTGGGCGCCGCCGGTGCGTACCGCGTAGCGCTGCAGGTAGCGCAACAGCGGCGTGGTCTTGCGGGTGTCAGCGATACGCGTCGTTGTCCCATCCGGAAGCTGATCGACGAACGTTCGCGCAAGCGTTGCCGTGCCGCTCATGCGCTGAACGAAGTTCAGCGCGGTGCGCTCCGCCATCAGGATCGAGCGCGCGGAGCCGCTGACGGTCCAGATGGTCGTGTCCGCGTCAACGTAGTCGCCGTCGTCGACCAGCGCCTGCACGCGCAGTTCTGGATCGATGCGATGAAACGTGCGCTCGAACACGGTGAAGCCGCAAGCGACCAACGGGCTTTTTGCGATCGCGCGGGCGGTCGTCGTGATCTCTGCAGGGACGGTCGCTTCGGTAGTGAGGTCGCCGCCTGCGAGGTCTTCGTTGAGAGCGCTGTCGATGAGAGGATCGATGATGGCGAGCAGCATGCTGACCTCGGCTACAGTTCGAACGTGAAGGTTTTTTCTTCTTCGGGTTTGCTCATCTCGAACTGAGCTCGATACGTCTTAGGGCCGATTCGCGCGCCCATCGTGACGTGTACCGGCGGGTTCGCTCCGCCGAGCTTCTCAAGCCGAACTGTTACCTGATACTCGCCGCGGTCGGGCTCGCCTTCTTCTAGGTACACGTTCTCGACGTTCTGACCCAGGCACGCGTTGTGCCGCCCCGGGCAGTCGCGCTCTTTGACAAGACCGGCTTCGGACGCGCGTCCTACTTCGACCAGCGCGCCCTTGGGGTCGGTGACGTTCAGATCGACGTCAGCCTTCGCCTCGTCCCACGCGATCGCGACCTGCACCAACCCCGTGTGCATGCCGCAGCCCTCATCGATGATGCCATTGCAGTTGTCGTCGATGGCGTTGAAACATAGCTCCGGTCCGCGCGGCGAGCAGGCGCGCTCGACCGCGACACCATTCGGTTCCTTGATGCTCCTGACCTTCGGGCCTCTCGACGCCGCTGGCTGCTGCGCCGGTGGTCCGCCGCAGCCGACGCCTGCGAGCAGCGCGGCGACTGTAGCCAGCGCCAGCGGAGCGCGCAGTCGACGGCTCACTTCTTGTCTTCTACGGGCATCTTGATCCCGGTGACGATCTTCGGATTCAGGATTTCGTGATAGGCGGCAGAGGCGAGTTTGCCGGTCTCGCCCTTCTCGTCTTTGAGCGCGAGGATCACGCCCTGCTCACCCATGAACTTGAGAGCTCGGATCGCGCCAGCACGCTTGGTGGCGTCGCTGCCTTTAGCCATCTGATACAGCCGGCCGCGCATCACGACGCGGGTGAACGAATGCGGTCCGTTGTCGTAGAGCAGGTTGTCGAGCTGCTTCATCAGCATCACGCGCGCCCACTCTTGCGGCGTCTGCTTGATGGTGACGCGGCTGATGGCGTCTGCGTTGTCGATGTAGCGAAACACCCGACCGCTCTCCAGGTCTTGTGTGGACCAGTATCCGAAGGAGCGATACCAAAGATCGCCCAGTTCTTCGATGGCCGCCTTCTGCTTGTCGGCGAGCATGCCTACCGTGCGTGCGGCGGTGGCCGGCGATCCACCCATGATCAGCGCAAGCGCCGCGTCGTTCGAGAGCGTCTCGTCCTTGAGCAGCTCGAACAGTTTCGTCTGCACACTGTCATCAAAGCCAGCCGAACCAATGGCCCGCGCGGCGGCGTGACGTGTCGACAGAGCCGAGTCGACCTTGAGCAGCGGCACTAAAGCGCCCGCCGTGCCCTTGATCGGACGCTGCACGAGCGTCTCAAGCAGGCACTCGCGGCGGAAGTTATCCGCCTTGTTGTTCTCTTTGTACTCTTCGATCTTCTTCGCGACCTCGAGCATGCCCTCTTTGTCAGAGACCCAGGCGAGGGCCGCGCAC
>JAUIKB010000999.1 GCA_030430975.1 Polyangia bacterium | reverse complement strand
ACGGTCAGGCTGAGCGCACCACCATCGTCCCAGTTGCTCCAGTTCGCCGGTGACCGCTGAGGTGACCGCGACGGTTGCGCGTGTTCGTCCAATGGCGATCGGAGGTGACCGACCAGCGTCAGCTGACCCAACTGCACCACAGTGGGTCGCCAGCTCAGCCTCGCGGCGAACTCATTGCCCAGCAACGGCAACACCAGCTGAGTAGGTCCGGTGTCGACCTGCGCGTCCGCCGAACCGGGTGCCAACGCGAGCAGGAGAGTGAGTCCCTGGAGGATTCGGACGAGAGAACGGCCCATGACACCTTAGGTGCGGATTCAGCCGAACATATTCAGACGCCGTCTCCTGTACGCCTCCGATCGCCGGCTGACCTACTGAGTAGCCAACACGCGATCGAACACGGCTTGGGGCTTGGCTGTCACCGGCAAGCCTTTCTGAAGGTCCGACCCGACGTAGTGGCGGATCTGAAAGCACTCGAAACAGATGACGAAGTCGTGCTGCTTGCCCGCATTCATGATGCGCAGTCCGTGACGCGGGTTGAAGCACGCTGCGACCTCGTCCCCACTGGAGTTCACGCCGTCGACGATCGCGCTCGCGATCGCCTCCCTTTGTTTCGGATCGGTAACGGTGATTTGTTTACTGATCGGATAACCGTGAAACGTGCCATCGCCGGCGGTGCTAGTCGGCGTAGGGTCGAGGGACATCAGGTTCAACGTCGTCGCACTTGAGAGCACGCTGCGGGTCGCGTCGGGCAGCTTCTTCTTCGCACAACCGACCGCTGTCAAGGCGACGGCGAGCGCAACGGCTCGAAGTGGAAACGGGAGTGACTGCACGGCGCCATGATAGCGCGATGCGCGAGGCGGTGGGTGGTCTGCTGCCGTCGGGGCTCCGCGCAGAGCGCGAGCGCACGCGCGCCCACAATCAGAAAACACGGAACACGCTAGACTCTTCCTCAAGCGGGCGCGGCGGCCACTCAACCTCGTGTCACCAACTCAACAACCTGCCCATCCGGGTCCCGCACCACAAACGGTTCCGCCGATAGCAGTTCGCCGCGCGCAGCGACCAGCTGCTCGACTTCGGGCAACCCGTGGTGTCGAATTCCGATTCGGACACCCGCCGTCGCCGGGTGCCGCGCCGACGCTGGATACAGCTCTAGCACCAAACCGCCGAGAGTCGCCGCATGGTGTTCAGGGCTTGATCCGTGCTGAACCGTCTCGAAGGACATGCCAAGCAGTTCATAGAACGCGCGGCCGCGATCGATGTCATGGCAGCACCCAGACTCCCGTGTCGGCGCAAGCCGAACTCGCGAACGCCGTCACGACCAGGGGATTGCGAGCACAGCGATTCGCCCGCAAAAGTCGTGCACAGCACTACATCGTACTATCGCACCGTCGGCGGCCAGCAAGCTCGACGAGACCGCGTTTGATGGCACAGTTAGCCATGACACGCGTTTCCGCCCTCGTAACGTTCCGAAGCATATCCCTGCTGGGCCTGGCAGGATCTCTGGCGTTCGCGTTCGTCGGCTGCTCGGGCGCGCAGCCGGCCGCCAGCAGCGCCCCTGCGCCACCTCAACCCGCGTTGACGTCCAAGGCCGCGCCACCGCCGCCGGGCCAACCAGGCGGGGCCGAGCTGCGCGCCCTGTCGAGGTTCAAGGCGCTCCTGGCAAACAACCCCGAACTGACGTTCGAACAAATGACCCGCTTGCTCAAGATCAAACGTCGACCCGATGGTCCACTTGGGTTCGATGCCGGCGAATCCCGTTACTACTCAGATATCTCGAAGAAGCTCCTGCTCACCAAAGCGGAGCGCGAGACCTTCCGAAAGCAGGGCATGGTGTCGGTCGACCACGGTCAACGCTACAGCATGGCCAGCGCGTACTACGCGATCTACGCGCGCGACCTCCCGCTGCTCGTCACAACCGACTCGGTCCTCCACGCATTTCACCGGAGTTTCGATCACCTCCTCTCCAAAGTCGAAGTCGAAGTCATCGCACCTGTGATGGTGTCCGCGCTGTCGAAGGCTCAGGAGGAATTAGCGACCATCAAGAACCCGGGTCCCGCCCTCCAGACGGCGCTGATGGATGCGGATCTGTATCTCACAGTCGCCATGAGGTTGTTCAAACCGGGCCGAAGTGGAAAGGTAATCGAAGCCGATGTCGGGGAAGTCGCAACGTCCGTGTTCGATCAGGACGCTGCCGTCGAGGCGGTGCTGAAACGGGTATCGACCCTCGAGATGGAAACCCCGCAAAGCGGCTGCGAGTCGTGCACCGAGATCTACGGTGGAAAACGTCCGATCGACTGGACACAGTTTAAGCCCCGCGGTCACTACACGGCGTCGCCTGAATTGATGCACTACTTCCGCGCGATGATGTGGCTCGGCCGCGCCGACACCGGACTTCATCTGAACCCTCCGGCATCGCAGACGGGACTCCAGGTCGATATCGATCGCGAGCGACGGGCCGCCCTGCTGCTAGCCCAAGCGGTCAAGTCAGCCGGGCAGCTGAGCGCCGTTCAAGGTGTGTCCGGAATCATCGACTACCTGGTCGGCTCGAGCGATGATGTGAAGCTATCCGACCTTGCCGGCGCCCTCGACCAGCTCGAAATCACGACAGCCGGCGATCTTGACAAGAGCGGCACCCTCGAATCGTTCGCGCAGCTCGTCCCGAGTCTCGGCCCCAACCAGCAGATCCGGTCGCAGGCCCTGGGCGCGGTTAAGGGGCGCGCGCCGGAGACACCGCTGCCCAAGGTCTTCCAGCTGTTCGGACAGCGCTTCGCGCAGGTCGT